>JBDTXT010000281.1:0-4341 GCA_040006035.1 Pseudonocardiales bacterium
TCCGACCGGAAGATCGGAGCGAGGAGCGGCGCCTCAGTTCTCATATAACTGAGATTATCCTCCACTATACCGACAGCCAACGACCCCGCTCGAAGGCTCGGTGCGAACATCGGCGTAGCTGCGCAGCATGTAGGTGGTCTCGGCGACCACGGTGTGCGGAACGAGCAGGCACCTCCAGGCGGTTGGCCCGGTCGTCCCGCGAGACAGCGGTCTGCTCGAGCATCGGGCAGTGCCCGACTCCACCAGCACGCCCCCACGAGGATGCGACCGCAAGGGAAGCAACGGGCCGCAACGGGATCGCCCAACGGGAACGTTCAGATCAGTCAACTATCGGTTGACGGACATTGGCGGCGGTGTGACTACGCAAGCGCGAACGCTCGGATCGCGGCAGATGCGCGCGTCCGGCAAGCGGCGATGTGACGCAACTCGCCAACGCGCGGAATGCGGGGTGAGTTGGTTCGCTCCTCGCGCTGCGGGGCGAGTGATGTCGAGGGTCCGAGCCAGCGGCTGGTCGGGCAACGTCTCCGCGATCGCGTCATCGAAGCACTCCACGATGGAGCACTTGCGCATCAGGTTAGCTGCAGACCATCCTGTCGATTTCGAACTGGACCGTCGTCTCGCCGTTGGCGTTGATAGTCAGCTGTGCGTGTGTCATGACGAATGCCCGCGACCCGTCCGATCCGTGGGCGATGGAGTGCATGAGATCGGTGTCCTTTTGCACGAGCACGTCACCGTGCCTCACGGCCCTGATGTTGTCCGAGTCAAGGTCCCAGAAGTTGCCTGTGTAGGTCGGGCCGGTGCCGTCGACAGGAACAGCGACGACGGAGCCGTGGTCGCTGAAGTGCACGTGGAAGGTGTCGGTCTCCGGGAAGTAGTCGTAGTGGAACAGGGCGTGGCCGTTGGCAGTGACGTCGTAGAGCTCGTCTTGGCATGGGAAGTCCGGGCCGGCGAAGTGGTCTGAGAACGTTGAGACCTCGGTGAATGTCTCCGGTGGCTGCGCCCACGCCGTCCCTGTAGGGGCTAGCACCAAGCCCGCGGTCCCCGCGAGTAGCCAGAGGAACTTTCCTGTGCGCACCGCTGCAGTCTTCATCGCTTTTTACCGCCTCTCCGGTGTCCGCCCCGAAGTCGGTCTGTGCTTCCGTATAGCACTGTCGGTTGAGCGACGTCAAGGCCTCGCCCAGCGCACAGTCGTGCCCCTGTCTGAATCGTTCGTGGGCGCATCGGGGCGGGGAGCCCCGTCCGCGTTCTGCGGGTGGCAGATCCGGGGCTGAATGACGCGCACGATCATCGGCAGATCCACTCAGTTCCGTGCGCCGACAGGCGGAGTGACGCGGCGCGAGTTGGCGGTTCCGTGGCCGGATCGGCGAGATCGGGTCCGCACGGATCGACGGCCGCGAAGAGCACACTGCCGGTTCCGGTGGTGGTCTGATCTCGACACAACCACCCGGCCGTGGAACGATCTAGAGATCGTCAGGGAGGTCAGGCACGCGAGCCGAATCGTCCCGGAGTCGAACCATCGTGAAGCCCACGCATCTAGTAGTTGCGGTTACTCTCGGATGGCTCACCGTCGCCACGGCCTGCGACGCGGGCGGCGAGGACGAGCCGCCGGCCCCATCTCCTCCGCGGCCGGGACTGAACCGGGCCCGGCGGCGGTGAGGGACGACTCTCTGACGATTCCGACCGGAGGGCGGCTGCACTATCAGTGTCAGGGCGCGGGCTCACCGGCGGTCATCCTCGAGGCCGGCGGCGCAGGCGCCGGGTCGTTCTCGTCGACGTTCACCGACCCACTCGCAGCTGTGACCACTGTTTGCACCTATGACCGGCTCGGCCTCGGCTCGAGCAGCAGCCCGCCGAACCGCGTTCGCGCGCTTGACGACATGTGCGAGGTGCAGGACGAGCTGATCGCCGGCCTGGGCCTGCCGGCGCCGTACGTGCTGATGGGTCAGTCCCTGGGCGGGAACATCGTCATCTGGTGTGCCGCCCGGCACACCAGATGAAGGTGGCAGCGCTGGTGACGATCGACGCCTGTCACGATTCTCCAGCGATGATGAGGAAGGAAGACCAAGGCTGGCGCGGCTTGGGGGATCACGTCGACTACGTCAGGGTCGCGATTCAACTGGACCGGATGAGGATCCTCTGGCGGCACAGCGACCGCGCGGATCGCAGATGAGTGCGTTTACTTCGGCTGCCCGAAGAGCGGCGCGTCCGGGTCGGGTGGGAAATCCGCGTGCCGGTGGACGATGCGCCACTGGTCCTCTTCGCGGCGATAAACGTGGGTGACGCGCAGTGTGTACGCACGCGGATGCCCGTCGACCACGACCTCGTCGTGCTCGTAGGCGACCGTGTAGGCGAGGTCTCCGCTGGCGCCGGCCGCGATCACCTCGAACTCCCACTTGTCCGAGCCGGTGAACCAGGATGCGACCTGCACGAACGTCGGCTCGACCTCGTCCCAGCCGACGCTGGCGAGCTTCGCGCCGAAAAGGGTGACCGGGTCGTCGTGGCTCCATAACTGGATGCGTGGCTGGGGGTCGCCGTTGTGCAGGGCCGTGTCGGCGGCAGTTTGTGCCGGGATGATCTCGGCGAGGAACCGCTCGGTCTCGGTGGTAGTCATGTCGTGCCTTCGGGTCCAGCATTTCGAATACAGTTACTATGTATCAAAATGCTGAATTGTGTCAAGCGGTCATACGACTCCTCCGGACGGCAGGCGAAGGCTGCCGAGACGCGGTTGCGCATCATCTCGACCGCGCAGGAGCTGTTCGTGCGTCAGGGGTACGGGCATACGACCCTCATCCAGATAGCCGACGAATCAGGCGTGGCCGTCGAGACGATCTACGCCGCGTTTCGTAACAAGGCGACTCTGTTGCGCAAGGCCTGGTACCTCGCCGGACGAGGCGACGAGCAAGACGTCACCCTCTACGCGCGGCCCGAAATGCAGGACATTCTCGCCGAGCCCGACCTGCGCCGGCGCAACGAGCGTTACGCCGCCTTCGTGGCTGACTTCAACCGGCGAATGGCGCCCTTGGCTGAGATGCTCGCCGGAGCAGCAGCGAGCGAACGCGCCGCGCGCGACATGCTCACCGAGTGGTGCGAACGGCGGCTCGACGTCGCCACGAAGTACGCAGCGGCAGCGTCGGCCTCGGGTCAGCTTGCGGCAGATGAAGCTGAGTTCCGCGACACGATATTCGCGACCATCGAGGGTGCGCTGTGGCGCCAACTGGTCGGCGAACGAAGCTGGAGCGACGAGCGTTACGCCAGCTGGCTGGCGTCTCTCTGGAACGCCAGCATCGGCGACTGACAAACGACCGACTCGCGGAAGATGAGTGCGCTTCAACTGGAACACCTAAACTGGCTGGTCTCCTCCTTGACATGGGTCGCGCGGCGCGAGATGAATGAAGGAGTGACGCGGGAAAGGGGCTCGAGGTGAGTGACCCAGTACGCAAGCTGACCGATGATGAGCTGCGCGAGGCACAAGGGACCCCGGGCTTGACGCGCCGCACGGCGTTCGAGGGCGACGGCCACTGGTTCGGACACGTCGAGGCGGCCCCCACGACCATGTCCGGGTGGCACCACCACGGCGCCAACGTGACGATGGGATACGTCCTCAAGGGAAGCATCACCTTGGAGTTCGGTCCGGGCGGGAACCAGAAGGTCGAGATCGGCGAGGGCGAGTACTTCGAGGTCCCCAAGAATACGGTGCATCGCGAAGGCAACGAATCGCCCGAGTCCGGCGAAGTCGTGATCTCACGCGTGGGCGAGGGTCAGCTCGTGTTTCCGGTCGGCGGTCCCGACGCGTCCTAACTCGGGCGCTCTCAGCCGCAGCGTCCTAGCAGGGCGCTCATGGCGCACCTCCAAGAGGTGGGCCCGGTAGTGCCGCGGGACGCGGCCGACTCGGGCATCGGGCAGCGCCCGACCCCACCAGCAATTGCGTCCGGGGCCGCGACCGCAACGCCAGCACCGAGCCGAATGAGGATCGCCGCGTCCTCGACACCCTTCCCTGACCCATGCGCGGCTCCCTGCCGGCCTGAGCGCAGAGACAGGGGTCCGGAAGCGGTCGGACCCGCGGGCGTGCACCGGCGGGTCGACCTGTTGTCGGGACCGGACGCGGGGCCGTTTCCGGTGGCACGACCTGCGCCGACGACCACCTACAGCCTTGAGTCCTAGTCACGTCGCAATCGGTCGCCGGATATCGGGAACCTTCGACGAGGCGAGGGCCGCCGGTCGCAACCTATCCCTTGCCGAGGCGGACTCGTTGCTCGGGTGACACGCAGCGGTTCCGATCGCACGTGGCCACCTCGCCGAGTCGGTGAGAGGATCGGTAATTGGAGGCTCGAGCCGATGACC
>JBDTXT010000282.1:0-4332 GCA_040006035.1 Pseudonocardiales bacterium
AGCACTACCTTGACACGGTAGGGGTCACTGGTTCAATCCCAGTATCGCCCACCCTGTAGGTCCCGGAATACAAGGGCTCGGACGGTTCGCCGTTCGAGCTCTTGATCATTTGTTGCTCAATTGTTGCTCGGATGGAACATCACAATTGCATCCCAGATGGCCCGGGACGACTGCACACGTCACGTCTGAGAGTGGTGGGGACGCCTCCAACTAGGTCTGCTTGCCACTGCGCTATCTGCCAGTCTTGCGAAGTAAGTATGGTTCCAGAGTTCGGACCAAGGGCGCCACGCGCGGCGTGCTAGCAGCCGATGCGTATCGCTGCCCGGTCTTCTCAACCCGGAATCGGTGCCAGCAGGGTGAACCTGGGCGGGGACGAGGACGAGAGCACGAGACGGCCACGTTCGGCCTCGGCCAGGCGGCGGGCCAGCGCGAGTCCGATGCCGCTGCCTCCGGCGGCCAGTGGTGAGCCACGGCGGAACATGTCCTGCGGGTCGGCGGTGATGGTTGGGCCCTCGTCTGTGACGTCGACGGCCAGCGCCCCGTCGGCTCCGCGCAGCCTGACGGTCACCGCGCCCCGGCCGTGTTGCACTGCATTCTCGATCAGCACGTCGAGGATCTGCTCGGCTGCAGCGGACGACATGCCTGTGCGCGGTAGTCGATGTCCGACGTCGATCCGCAGCGGGCGGCCGGCAGCGGCGAGCGGGCCATGCCACCGAGTGCGAATGCCGTCGACGAAGCTCTGCAAATCCAGCAGGGGGCCTCCCCTCGGAGAATCACGCGCCAACGCAAGCAGATCCGTGACGGTGCTCTCCAGCCGCCCAGCTGCCTCCAGCGCGTCACGCATCGCCCCCCGCAGATCGGCGTCGGGTGTCGCGAGCGCCGACTCCAGGCTGAGCTGTAGTCCGGTGAGTGGCGTGCGCAGCTGGTGGGATGCATCTGCGGAGAACGACCGCTCGCGCTCGACCAGCGAGCCCAACCGCTCCGCCGTCCGATCGAGGGAGGTGTTCACGGAGTCGATCTCAGGGACGCCGGTAGGGCTGGTCCGGACACTGAAGTCTCCGCCGCCCAGGCGCTCCGCGGCGACGCACAAGCGCTCGAGTGGCCGAGTCAGTCGCTGCGCCTGACGGCGGGCCACCAGCCAGGAGACCGCGACGGCGGCCACCGCCAGGCCGAGCATGGCCAGCCAGCTCTCGCCGATGCGCCGGTAGACCTGGCTGTGATCGGCCGTGACGAGCACCGCGCCGGTGATCGTGTCGCCGTCCGAGACCGGAACCGCGACGGCCATTCGTGAGCTGACATCTCCGGACGCCACCGAGCCGCCCACCGCGCGGAGGACGAGGTCGACCGACTGGCGCGGTCCGGGTCCCGCGACGCGGACGCCGGCCGCGTCGTAGACGGTGACCTCGGTGCCGCTTTCCGGCTTGGGCAGGACTGCGGGTAGCCGCGCCCGGGTGAGGTCCCCGGAGATCGCGAGGGCGGTCGTGTCCGCGGTCCGCTCGAGTTCGCCGCGCTCGTCGCTGACGAAGTAGCGGGAGGCCGCGACGGCGAGCGGAACACCGAACAGGCAGGTGGACAGGACGGCCGCCAGCACGGTGAGTCCGACGATCCGCCTGCGCACTGGGGGTCCTCCATTCGTCTTGGCCGACCCCAGTCTGCAGGTCGACGTGCCGGCCGGCGCAGTTCTTGCCCTGCGTTAACCATCACCGAACCTCTCGTTGTACCCCAACTCCATAGCGTCGGATTCGACCGGATCGCACCGGCCAGAGCACCGCAACGAGGGGACTGAGATGAGCCACCTATCACGAGGTCGACTGCTGGGCGCCGTCGGCTTTCTGGTGTTCCTGCTGGCGAGTGCGTGCAGCAGTGGCGCCAAGACGTCGAGCGCAGGTCAGACCGCGACGAAGGCGAACGGGCCTAACCCGAATGCGACCGAGTCCCGCGTGCCGGGCGACATCCCCGACAACAAGGTGTTTCGCGACTACGTCGCGAACAAGGCGTTCTCGCTCAAGGTGCCCGAGGGCTGGGCCATGACCACCGAGGGCAAGGCGGTGCTGTTCACCGACAAGTACAACAGCATCCTCATCGAGTCGCTCCCGGCCGCGGCCGCCCCGACCGTCGCCTCGGCCACCAGCCAGGAACTGCCTGCAATCAAGACGCCGGCGCACGGCTTCGTGGCGGGCGACGTCAAGACGGTCCAGCGCAAGTCCGGAGCGGGTGTGCTAATCACGTACCGGGCCGACTCCGCACCCAACCCGGTCACCAACAAGGTCGTCTTCGAGGCGGTCGAGCGCTATGAGTTCTGGCGCAACGGCACCGAGGTCGTGCTCACCCTGTCCGCCCCCGTCGGCTCGGACAACGTCGACCCGTGGCGGAAGGTCACCGACTCGTTCGGGTGGAAGGCATGAGCAAGGATGCTGCCGACCAGGGCGTCGCGGCCCTCGAAGCGCGGTCGCTGTACCGCTTCTTCCGCGCCGGCGAGGAGGAGACGCTCGCGCTGCAAGGCGTGAGCCTGTGCCTGGAGCCCGGTGACTTCGTGGCCGTCGTCGGCCCGTCCGGGTCGGGCAAGTCGACGCTGTTGTCGTGCCTGGCCGGTACCGACGAACCCGACGGTGGCACCGTGCGTGTCGCCGGCCAGCGGCTGAGTCACCAGCCCGAGCCGGTGCGCGCGCGGATGCGGGCGCGGCAGGTCGGGCTGCTGTTCCAGAGCGGCAACCTGCTGGGCCATCTGACCGTCGCGCAGAACATCGCGCTGGCACAACGGCTGGCGGACAACGCCCATCGCACAGCGATGGACACGCTGCTGGGATCGCTGGGCATCGGGGCCCGCGCCCAGTCCTACCCGAACCAACTGTCCGGCGGCGAACTCGCCCGCGCCGGCCTGGCCGTGGCCTTGGCGAATGACCCGGTGGTACTGCTCGCCGACGAGCCCACCGGGGAACTCGACCTCGGGACCGAACGCGGTGTGCTGGACCTGCTCACCGAACGCGCCCGCAGCGGCGTCGCCATCCTCGTCGCCAGCCACAGCCCCGCGGTTGCCGCAGCGGCAGACCGCGTCGTCACCCTCGCAGACGGGCGGATCGTCCTCCAATGAAGCAGACCATGATGCCGACACAGCAGGATCTGGCCCTGGTTGCCTGTCACGACGTGGCGCGCGCGTACGGGACGGGCCCCACGGCGGTGGTGGCCGTGTACGGCGTCACCTGCACCGTGCGACCGGGCAGCCGGATCGCGCTCACCGGGCCGTCCGGATCGGGCAAGTCGACGCTGCTGCACCTGATGGCCGGCCTGGAAACGCCCACGTCGGGGACGCTCGCGTGGCCGGCCCTGGACGGCCACCCGCTGGGTCGTCCGGGCCGGATCGGTGTCATCTTCCAAGGCCCCAGTCTGCTGGCCGCCCTCGACGTCAAGGAAAACGTCGCGCTGCCGTTGCTGCTCGCCGACACCCGCGAGGATCAGGCGGCGCAGCTGGCGCTGGCCGCCCTCGAGCGGCTCGACATCGGCGAGCTGGGGAACAAGCTGCCCGAACAACTTTCCGGCGGCCAGGCGCAGCGCGTCGCGGTGGCGCGGGTTCTGGCGTCGCGGCCCACGCTGATCCTCGCCGACGAACCGACCGGGCAGCTCGACCACGAAGCGGGCGGCCTGGTGATGGACGTTCTCCTGCAAGCCAGCGAAGAACTCGGCGCGGCTGTCGTGGTCTCCACCCACGATCCGCTCATCGCCGACAGGCTGCCAGTGCGCTGGACGATGCGCGACGGTCGCATGGACGCCGACGCGTCGACCGGCGATCTCTCATGATCGCCATCTGGCTATTCGGCCTGTTGCGGCGACGCCCGGCGCGGCTCGCCGGGGCGGCAATCGGCATTGCCATTGCCGTCGCGCTGCTGGCCTCGCTCGGCTCGTTCCTCGCCCACTCCAAGGCGACCATGACCGCGCGTGCGGTACACGGCGTCGCTGTCGACTGGCAGGTGCAGGTCCAGCCCGGTGCCGACCCGGCCGCGATATCGAGCCTGGTCACCGCCACCCCGGGGGTGCGGGTCGCGCAACCAGTCGGCTTCGGTCAGACCAGCGGCCTCGCCGCGACCGCCGGCGGCAGTACGCAGGCCACCGGCCCGGGCGTCGTCCTCGGCATCCCGAACGGCTACCGAACGACGTTCCCGCAGGCGATCCGTTCCCTCACGGGCGCGGACAACGGCGTGCTGGTCTTCCAGCAGACCGCCTCGAACCTGCACGCGACTCCCGGCGACACGGTGAGCATCGGCCGGGCCGGCCTCGCGCCGGTGCTGGTCAAGGTCTCCGGCGTCATCGACCTGCCTCAGGTCGACTCGCTGTTCC
>JBDTXT010000283.1:0-4329 GCA_040006035.1 Pseudonocardiales bacterium
GAGCTCGGTGAGCTCATCGGCTACGGCGGCATGGCCGAGGTACATCGCGGTCGCGACATCCGGCTCGGCCGAGAGGTCGCGATCAAGGTGCTGCGTGCCGACCTCGCCCGCGACCCGTCCTTCCTGAACCGGTTCCGGCGCGAGGCGCAGGCCGCAGCGGGCCTGAACCACCCGTCCATCGTCTCGGTCTACGACACCGGCGACGGCGTCGCCGACGCTTTGCCTTACATCGTCATGGAATACGTCCAGGGACGCACGCTGCGCGACGTGGTCAAGTCCGAGGGGCGGCTGCCCATCCGCCGGGCCATGGAGATCGTGGCTGACGTGTGCGGCGCGCTCGACTTCAGCCACCGCAACGGCATCGTGCACCGCGACATCAAGCCTGCCAATGTGATGATCACCGAAGCCGGCGCGGTCAAGGTGATGGACTTCGGCATCGCCCGGGCGCTGGCTGACAACTCGGCCACGGTGACGCAGACGGCCAGCGTGATCGGCACGGCGCAGTACCTGTCGCCCGAGCAGGCGCGCGGCGAGCTCGTGGATGCCCGCTCCGACGTCTACTCCACCGGCTGCCTCCTGTACGAACTCGTCACCGGGGCGCCGCCATTCCAGGGTGACTCCCCCGTCGCGGTGGCCTACCAGCACGTCCGCGAGACCGCGATGGCCCCGTCGGGGCGCAACCCCGAGGTGCCGCCGGCCGTCGACTCGATCGTGATGAAGGCGCTCGCGAAGAATCAACTCAACCGCTACCAGACGGCCGGCGAGATGCGCACCGATCTGCAGCGGGCGTTGGCCAATCAGCCGGTTTCGGCTGAGTCGGTGATGTCTGACGCCGATCGCACCCATTTCATCGCGCGGACGCCGCCGCCGCCCGTCGCCGTCGTGCACCGCGACAACGACTACCGACGCGAACCCGACGAGCGGCGCAACGGCCTGGTCTGGCTGGCCGTGGTGGTCGCGCTGCTGCTGGTCATCGGCGCCGCCACCTACGCGATCTTCGTGCTCGGCAAGACCACCGTGGCCAAGACCTACGCGGTGCCCGCGATCGTCGGGCAGCTGCCCGGTCCGGCGGCCGACGCCCTCACCAAAGCCCACCTCAGGCCGGTCAAGGGCGATGACACCAACGGCCCGTGCGTCGACGGCGCGACGGTGGCCAAGGGCAAGGTCTGCGTGGTCGACCCGACCCCGGGGAGCGAGCTCAAGGACGGCTCGACCGTCACCTATCAGCTCTACACGCCGGCGACGGTGCAGGTGCCTCTGGTCGTCGGATTGCAGGCAAACGCGGCGGTCACCGCGCTACACAAGGTCGGGCTGAAGGCGACGCAGAAGCCGATCGACGACCCAGCCCCCGCGGGCCAGGTGGTCAAGCAGAGCCAGGAGCAGTTCGCGTCGGTCGCGCCAGGCACGACCATCGTGCTGTCTGTGTCGACCGGCAAGGTGAAGCTCATCGACGTCACGGGCAAGAAGCAGGGCGACGCCAAGACTGCGCTCAACACCGCCGGGTGGGCAAACGTCAACGACACCCAGACGACGGTCACGCACATCCTGCGCAAGGACGGCACCGTGGCGTCGATGAATCCGTTGCCAGGTATCGCCTATGCCCAGTCGCAGCAGATCAATTTGGTGATCTTCAAGTACTCCGCGCCTACGCCGACGTGCACCCATGTGCCGCCGACGACCCCGACCGGCACCGCTACCACAACGGCAACGGGGACGCCGACGGTTACGCCGTCGACGACTGGTGGGCTGCCACCCTGCGGTACGGCGTAGGGGCTCAGCCAGGATCGCTGGCCGGCAGGATGACCGTTGCCTGCAGGCCAGGGTGGCCGTCCGGGCGGCTGGTGAGCCGCACGCTGCCGCCGTGTGCGCGCACCGTGTCGCGCACGATCGACAAGCCGAGTCCGGTGCCGCCGGATTCGCGGGAACGTGAGGCTGCGAGGCGGTAGAAGCGGACGAAGACGTGCTCGCGTTCGGCAGCGGGGATGCCGGCGCCGTCGTCGGTGACGCTCAGGGTGGCGGTGGGCCGCCCGGCCAGCGTCCCGGTCTCGAGGATCACCGTCACCTCGCTGCGGGCGTGCCGAACCGCGTTGTCCACGAGGTTGACGGCGACCCGCCGTAGCCCGTCCGGGTCGCCGTCGACCCTGGCCGGCGTGGATGCGCTGACGCTCACGGGCACCCGTGCGTGCAGGTAACCCGCGACGACGGTGTCGACGAGCTCGTCCAACTCGACCGGTTCATTGCGGCGCAGCATGCCGCCTGCCTCGTCCTGGCGGGCCAGGGCCAGCAGGTCCTCGACGAGGCGGTCCAGGCGCCCAACGTCGACGAGCACGTCGTCAATCAGCGCAGGCAGATCCTCCGCCGGTCCGAGCCGCTGGGCTACCTCGAGCTGGACGCGCAGCGAGGCCAGCGGCGAGCGCAGTTCGTGAGCTGCGTCGCCGACGAAGGTGCGCTGGTGCTTGGTGGCGGTGTCGATCCGGTCGAGCATCGCGTTCAGAGTCACCGCCAGCCGGTGGATCTCGTCCTGCGCGCTGGACACCGGCAGGCGCTGGTCGGCCAGCCCGGCCGCGGTGATGTCCGCGGCGCCGTGCCGCAGGGTGGCGACCGGGCGCAGGGTGAGCGCGACGACACCGTAGGTGGCCACTGCCATCAGCAGCACCGCGAGCGGCCCGCCGATGATGGCGACCTGGCCCAGGATCCGCAGGCTGTCGTCGATCTGTTTGAGGTCGGTGACGACGACTACGGTGGTGGGGCCGACCGCAACGCCCAGCACCCGCAGCCGCGCGTCGGAGACCGGATTGTTGATCTCCAGGCGAGCACCATCGCGCACCCGGCGTACCTGGTCGCGGTCGAGGACGGGCACCAACCGGTCCGCGCCGGGCGACGCGGCGATCACGTGGTCGCCGGCATCGACCACCTGCACCTCGAGCACACCGCCCGCCGTCGGCACGACCGTCCGGGGAAGCTTGCCCTGCCTGCTCAGCTGGGCGATGTCGATGGCGGTCTTCTGGGCCGACGCGTCAAGGACCCGGACGAGTGCCTTGCGCTGCAGCACCAACACCAGCACGGTGCCGGTGACGACCGCGAGGGTGAACAGCGCGGTGGCGAGCAGGGTCAGCCGGGCCCGCAGCGATTGGCGCGCCCACCAGCGAAGCGGCCAGCTGCGCCGCAGCATCAGCCGGTTTCAGCGGTCAGCCGGTAGCCCGCACCGCGGACGGTCTGCACGCTCTGCCGGCCGAACGGAGTATCTATCTTGCGGCGCAGGTAGCCGACGTAGACCTCGACGACGTTGGCGTCGCCCTCGTAGTTCGCGTCCCAGACGTGATGCAGGATGTCGGCCTTGCTGACTGCGTCGCCAGCTCGCCGCATCAGGAACTCCAGCAGCGAGAATTCGCGAGGAGTGAGCTCGATCTTCGCCGCGCCGCGCATCACGGTGTGCGCGGCCGGGTCGAGGACGAGGTCGTCCACGGTGAGTGACGCCGGGCGCGGAGTGACACCGCGGCGCAGCAGGGCCCGGATCCGGGCCAGCAGGACCACGAACGAGAACGGCTTGGTCAGGTAGTCGTCGGCCCCGATATCAAGCGCGTCGGCCTCGTCGTACTCGCCGTCCTTCGCCGTGAGCATGAGGATCGGGACCCAGTTCTCGGCGGCCCGCAACGCTTCGATGATCCGGTAACCGGACAGACCGGGCAGCATGATGTCGAGGATGACGGCGTCGTAGGTCGTCTCCTGGGCGGCGTGCAGGCCATCAGGCCCGGTGTGGGCGAGGTCGACCGTGAAGCCTTCGCTGGCCAGGCCGCGCTGCAGCGCCGAGGCCAACCGGACCTCGTCTTCGACGATCAGCAGTCGCACCGTGTCTCCTCACCTTGAACGCGCGTCGGCGTCACCCTGCAGCCTGTCACGATGGATAGCGCTGAGTAGCTCAGCCCTATCACAGTGCCCGTGACGCAGGCTGCAAGTAATGAATCCCGCATCGATCCTCCGGCAACGTCGCGCACTGCGCTGGTCGGTGCCCACCTGTATAGCCGGAGTCATCGCGCTGGCTGCAGCAGGGGTCTTCACCGCCGAGGCGACATCTGAGAAGTTGCCGAGCAAGTCGGCCGCAGCGTTGCTCGCTGACGTGCAGTCCGCGCGGGTTACCGGGTTCTCCGGAACGATCGTGGCGCAGATGTCACTCGGCCTGCCGAGCCTGCCGGCCATCTCCGGAAATGGCGGCCAGGCCTCGCTGCCGGCCTTGCTGAGCGGCTCGCACACGATGCGCTTCTGGTACGACGGCCCCGAACGTCAGCGGCTGGCACTGCTGGGCACCACGAACGAAACCGATGTGTTCCA
>JBDTXT010000284.1:0-4314 GCA_040006035.1 Pseudonocardiales bacterium
CGCCTTCGGCGCGACCGCGTCGCGGCGGCGGGCTCTTCGCGCGAGCGCTCATCGCGTTGTGGTCGCCCTACTACCGTCGCCGCACCTGCGAGTGCTCACCTATGCGGCGAGTGGTCATTTGTCGGTGACCAGTTGCGCTTTAACTGACCACTCGCGGGGGGTTCTTCGCGGCACCGGTCGCCCTGGCCCGCAGGACGTCAGGGTGGATGGCCAGGAACACCGACCACGGCGGCGCGGTCGGGTCGTCGGGGCGCTGCGCGAAGTCGTCGAGCAGCGACTGCAGGCGACTGCGAAACTCCTCCATGTCGTCGGGGGACAGGCGCAGGCCCAGCCTGCTGCTGTCCATGTCGGTGGCGGGGACGAGCGCCACCTCGTCGAGAAACGCATCGAGCAGAACCCGGCCCGCGGCGGGCGTGCTCAACTTCCACGACTTGCCACTGGCGATGTAGGGGATCTCTCGCGATCCGCGGGTACCTCTGCGCACCGGTTCGGCGGCCAGAAAGCCCGTGTCGACCAGGCGCCGGACGTGATGCAGCGTCGAGGCCGGATCGCGTCCGACCGCCTCGGCGATCTCCTTGTTGGTGTGGGCCTCACCCAGGCAGACACGCAGGATTCGCATGCGCAGGGCCGAGGCCAGGGCGCGTGCTTCCTCATCGGTGGCCAGCCGCCGGGTGGTCATTGAAGTCAGCATAGATAAGTGATTGACAAAACTCAATCACTCGCCGAGGCTGGCTCTCGTGAGCGACGCGACCCCCACTCTGGACAAGCCCCGCCGCGGCGGCCTGTGGCACCACCTCGACTTCCGCCGGTTGTGGATCGGCGAGACCGTCAGCCAGTTCGGCACCCAGGTCAGCCAGCTCGCCCTACCGCTCGTCGCAATCCTCATCCTGCACGCGTCGACCTTCGAGGTGGGCCTTCTCGTCACCTTCGAGTCGCTGGCCTTCCTCGTTGTCGGTCTGCCCGCCGGAGCATGGATCGACCGAATGCGATTCCGGCACGTGCTGATCGTCAACGACATCCTGCGTGCCGTGGCGATGGGCTCGATCCCGGCTGCCGCGGCCATGCACGCTCTCACGATCGGCCAGCTCTACGTGGTTGCCCTCGTCGTCGGTGTCTGCACGGTGTTCTTCGACGTCGCCTATCAGTCCTACCTGCCCGAGCTGGTCGATCGGAAACTTCTCGTCGAGGGCAATGCCAAGCTGCAGGCGAGTGAGTCCGTGGCCCAGGTCGCCGGCCCCACCATCGGCGGCGTGCTGATCCAGGCGCTGACCGCGCCGTACGCGGTACTCATCGACGCGATCAGCTTCCTGTGGTCCGCCGCATGGGTGGGTGCGATCCAGGCGAAGGTCCCCAAACCGCCGCGCAAGGCCGACCGCAACCTGCGCCGCGAGATCGGCGAAGGCCTGCGGTTCGTCCTCGGCAACCGCCTATTGCGCTCGATTGCGATGTGCACCGGCTCATCGAACATGTTCAGCACGGCGAGCTTCGCCGTGTTCTACGTGCTGCTGGCCCGCGACCTGCACCTCTCCGCCGGGGTCATCGGCCTGATCATGTCCACTGCGGCCATCGGCGGCATCTTCGGCTCGTTGGTGGCCAGCCGGACAGCCGCGCGCCTCGGCCAGGGCCCCGCGATCTGGATGTCCGCCCTGGTCGCGGGACCGCCGATGCTGGTCGCACCGTTCGTCCAGCGGGACTGGACGCTCGCCTTGCTGGCGGTATCCATGATCGTCATGTGGGCCGCCGTGGTCGTCTACAACATCACTCAGGTCAGCTTCCGCCAGGGGCTCTGCCCACCGGCGCTGCTCGGTCGGATGAACGCCACGATGCGCTTCCTGGTGTGGGGCACGATGCCTCTCGGCGGTGTGCTCGGCGGGTTTCTGGGGTCGTGGCTCGGCGTGCGACCTGCGCTTCTCGTTGCCGCCATCGGCGGCTGCCTGGCCTTCGTGCCGGTCCTGCTCTCCCCGTTGCGCACGATGCGCGAGCTGCCGTCATACGAAGAGCTTGAAGCCGTCCCAAATGTTGAGAAGGTCGGCCCACTGGGTGAGAGCTGATTCAGCCCTCGGATAGGCTGCGCGGCATGAAGCTTGCGGTCATTCCGGGCGACGGCATCGGCATCGAAGTCACCCAGCAAGCGTTGCGGGTGCTCGAGGCGGTGCTGCCTGACGTGCAGCCGACGCACTACGACCTGGGTGCGGCTCGGTGGCACCGCACCGGTGAGTTGCTGCCCGATTCGGTGCTCGACGAACTGCGTGGGCAGGACGCCATCCTGCTCGGCGCGGTCGGCGATCCATCGGTGCCGTCGGGGGTTCTCGAGCGTGGGCTGTTGCTGCGCCTGCGCTTCGAACTCGATCACCACGTCAACCTGCGCCCGGCCAAGCTCTACCCGGGCGTGGCCAGCCCACTGGCCGGTGACCCGGCGATCGACTTCGTTGTGATCCGCGAAGGCACCGAGGGGCCCTATGCCGGCAACGGCGGCGTACTGCGCAAGGGCACCGAGCACGAGATCGCGACCGAGGTCAGCGTCAACACCGCCTACGGGGTGGAGCGAGTCGTGCGCGATGCGTTCAGCCGCGCCCAGGCCCGTCCGCGCAAGCACCTGACCTTGGTGCACAAGACGAATGTTCTTACGAACGCTGGTGATCTGTGGTCGCGCACGGTCGCCGCGGTCGCGACGGAGTTCCCCGAGGTCACGACTGCCTACCAGCACGTGGATGCCGCGACGATCTTCATGGTCACCGACCCGGGCACCTTCGACGTGATTGTTACCGACAACCTGTTCGGCGACATCATCACCGACCTCGCGGCGGCCGTCTCCGGCGGGATCGGGCTGGCCGCCAGTGGCAATCTCGATATCAGCGGCACGAATCCGTCGATGTTCGAGCCGGTACACGGGTCGGCGCCCGACATCGCCGGGCAGGGCAAGGCGGACCCGACCGCTGCTGTGCTATCGGTGTCGATGCTGCTCGCCCACGTCGGCCAGCACGGCGCTGCCGAGCGCGTCGAGGCCGCCGTCGCGGCTGATCTGGCTACCCGTGACCCCCACCAGCCGGGCTCGACCACCGAGATCGGCGAGCGCCTGGCCAAGGCCGCCGCGGGCTGAGCACGTCGGCCCCTCCCGCTCCGCCAGCGGGCAATTGTGACGGCACCGTTTCGCACATATAGGTGTGTTGGCCGCATCCGCGCACCTGTGGCAGACTGCGAGCCATGCAGTTCCAGCTCATTATCAGTTAGCGCGTCGGCCTGAGTTCAACTCCGACGCGCAGACCCTCCGCACCCGCGGGGGGTCTTTTGTTTTGCCCAACTACGCAGCCCATCAAGGACGAGCGATGCAGACCGACGACTTCCACGTCTTCGATACAACACTGCGCGACGGTGCCCAGCGCGAGGGCATCACCTACTCGGTGGCCGACAAGCTCGCCGTGGCCCGGCTGCTCGACCAGATCGGCGTGGGGTTCATCGAGGGTGGCTGGCCCGGCGCGATGCCCAAGGACACCGAGTTCTTCGCCCGGGCCGCCGACGGCGAGCTCGCCCTGAAGAACGCCGTGCTGGTGGCCTTCGGGGCGACCCGCAAGCCCGGCGTCCAGGTCGAGGACGACCCGCAGGTGCGGGCACTGCTCGACTCGCGCGCATCGGTGGTCACCCTCGTCGCCAAGTCCGACGTCTGGCACGTCGAACGCGCACTGCGCACCACGCTGGAGGAGAACCTGGCGATGGTGCGCGACACCGTCGCGTTCCTGCGGGCTGAGGGACGCCGCGTCTTCCTCGACTGTGAACACTTCTTCGACGGTTACCAGCACGACCCCGACTACGGCGTGCGTGTTCTCGACGCCGCCGCGGCTGCTGGCGCCGATGTCGGGGTCCTGTGCGACACGAACGGCGGCATGCTGCCCATGGGCGTGCACGACGTCGTGTCAGACGTGCGGCGTCGCGCCGGTCTCCGGCTCGGTATCCATACCCAGGACGACACGGGTTGCGCGGTGGCCAACACCCTGGCCGCCGTGGATGCCGGCGCGACGCACGCACAGGGCACGGCCAACGGCTACGGCGAGCGGGCCGGCAACGCCGACATCTTCTCGGTGATCGGCGGGCTGGTGACCAAGATGGGCTACGACGTGCTGCCCCAGGGCTGCCTGTCCGAGATGCAGCGGGTGGCCCACGCCATCGCAGAAATCGCAAACCTCGCCCCCGACACACATGCCCCCTACGTCGGCGCCTCGGCGTTCGCGCACAAGGCCGGCCTGCACGCGTCCGCCATCAAAGTCGCGCCCGAGATGTACAACCACCTCGACCCGACGATCGTCGGCAACGACCAGC
>JBDTXT010000285.1:0-4281 GCA_040006035.1 Pseudonocardiales bacterium
CGCCCGGGTGCCCGCTTGACAGGAACGTGCCGCCCACAGCAGGCTGCTCAGATGCCCTGCTGGCCCCAACGATGACGGCTGTGCAGTGGCTGCCCCGCGGCTACACCTATATCCGCGAATTGGGCGCGGGCGCGTTTGGTGAAGTGGCATTGGCCCGCCATGACGCGCTTGACCGGTTTGTGGCCGTGAAGCGAATCCACCGGGCGATGCTTTATGACGACGAAGCGCTGCAACGCTTTCGGCGTGAAGGCCTCGTCTTAGCCGGACTGCACCATTGGGCGGTTGTGCGGGTATATGACTTCAAAATCATGACCGATAATGCGCTGCTCATCATGGAGTTCGTGCCCGGGCAACCACTGAGCGATCTCGTCGAGACCGGCCCGCTCGCGGCCGGCGCTGCCCTGACCGTCCTGGGCGATGTGGCCGGCGCGCTGGCCGCGGCTGCAACCGCCGGGGTGATCCATCGCGACGTCAAGCCCGGCAACGTGTTCGTGCTTCCGGAGGGTCGGGCGAAGCTGGGTGACTTCGGTCTGGCGCGGGTGGTGGCCGACCCGTCCGTTTTTCGCACCACCGATGGGCAGGCCGGCGGCACGCCGGCCTATTTCCCACCGGAGGTGAGTCAGGGCGCCGACCCCGACGAACGCTCCGACGCGTACAGCTTCGCCGTGATGGCCTATGAAGTCCTCACCGGACGTCAACCCTTCGTCGCCGACGGAGCGATGGCCACCATCGCCGCGCACTGGCACCAGCGCGCGACGGCTCCGCACGAGTTCATCGCGGGATTTCCGCCGGCGGCCTCGGCCGCGCTGCTCGCCGGGCTGGACCGCGAGCCGGCGCGCCGGCTGCTGCCGGTTGCTCTGGTCACCGCCCTCACCGCCATCCCGGTGTCCGAGTGGCCCGGCACGGTCACCCTGTCACCGGCGCCCGCCGCCGGGGGGATGCCTGCCGCAACCACGACCCGACGGGTGCCCGTCCTGTCGCCGGGACCGCCCCCGCCCGCGCTCCCCGCCGCCAGTCGTGCCCGCCACCGTCGTCGGCTCATCATCGCGATCTGCACCGTGGCGGTGATCGTCACCGCGGCCGTGCTGAGCAAGCTCCTGCTGGCGCCGGGATCAAAGGCGGCCCTGGACGTGCGCTCGGTCTCGGTCGTCACCCGTCCGGATCCACCGCAGGCCCGCTGCCCGAGTGCCCAGTTCGACTTCGTCGCTGTCATCGCGACCAACGGCGCCGGGGGCGATCTCCAAGTGAATTGGACGCGTCCCGACGGACGGCAATCGACCGTGCAGACGATCTCGGTGCGCTCCGGACAGCGCAGCGTCAGCACCGGGCTGCGCTTCACCGTGTCCGGCGCGGCTCCAATGCGTGGCGTGGCGGTCGCGCACGTTCTCTCCCCGGGCAAGATCGACGCCACCAGCGTGCCCATCGCTTACGAGTGCTGATCAGACGATGCTGTCGAGTCGCTCGGCGAAGGCCAGGGCCGTCGGCGGACGGTCGACGGCATTCGGTGCGATGGCCCAGCCGATAGCAGCAGCTGCCGCCGGGTCTAGGCCGGACGCGATGGTGGGCGGTTGCGAGAAAACGCGACGCAGCGCCAACATGGCGTCGCCCTCGGGCAGTTCTCCGTAGAGCCCCGTGCCCGAGAGGGCCCGGTGCAGGGTGGCACCGAGGGAGAAGATCTCAGTGGCGCGTGACGGGGCTGCGCCGTGAATCAGGGCGGGGTCGGTGTACTCGATCGACGTCACTGAGCCCATGCCGGTGACGGTGACGCCCGGCGCGAGCACGTGGCTCAGCCCGAGGTCGGCGAGCTTCGCACCGCCGGCATGCAGCAGAACATTCTGGGGCTTGATGTCGCGGTGCACGATGCCCGCCTCGTGCAGCGCGTGCGCAGCACGCGATGCATCGGCCATCGCGGACACGACGGTCTTGCGGTCGTGCGAGTTGGCGGCCAGCGAGCCTTCAGGCAGGTATTCCATCGCGTAGAAGAAGACCTCGTCCTGCTGGCCGGCGTCGTAGAGGGCTACGAGGTAGGCCGACTGGACCGACGCGAACGCCGAGAGCTCGCGGGTGGCACGCCGGAACAGATCCTCTGACGTCGGTCCCGACAGCACCTTCACCGCCACGAACTCAGCGTCGACCGGGAGGCGCTCCGGTGTGCGGGCCACGAAGAACTCGCCGTGGTTTCCCTTGCCGAGCGATCGGATGAACTCGTAATCCGCAATGCCGTTCATTATTCCCTCTCCGCCGAGACGAGACCGGCCCAATCATCGATGCTGTCCACCGCGTCATCGCGTCGCGCGTGCACCACGATGTGCGCGTCGGCGTCCACTGCGGATCCCACGATGAGCGCCGCGGCGGGCACCTCCCCGACCTGCACGGCGATTCCGTGCTTGATCAGCACGGCCAAGGCGCCGCGGTCGCGCCTGCCCTGCCCGCCAGCCAGCACCAAGGGCAGGCCTTTGGTCACCGCAATCTGCGCGGCGACCTGTATCGCCGCCCCGCCATCGGCGCCCGCGCGGTGATACACCGCCACTGCCGCCGGCACCGCCGGCCCCGCCGCCTGGTACACGACCGTGCGCGGGAACAGGTCGTGCGGTGCGAACTCGGTGGTCGGAGAGAGCACGACCAGGTCGGGCTCGGCGGTGAGAACATGGCGGGTCAGGTCGCCCGGCAGGTCTTCGCTGAACTTCGAGTACGCCTTCACCTCGATGCCGCGGGCCGCCCCTCTGGCGGCCAGGGCGTGCAACTCCGACATCGTGCGAGTCATCACGAGAAGATCCGAGCCGAGGCCGCTGCCGAGCTCCAGGCGGGCGGCTGGGCGCTGCGGGACCAGCCGCGACAGTACGACCTGCGCGGGATGCCGGGCACCGGCCAGGTCCAGAGCCACGTCGACCAAGGCCGCCTCATCGGCATTGTCAGCGGGATCGATCACGACCAGCACCCGGTAGGCATTCGCTGCCGACAGGGCCGCCCGTTCGGCGTCGAGAATGTCGCGCTCAACGAGGCGCGGCGGGTAGATCACGCGCAGCAAGGGACCCGTCATCGCGGTGGTCACGAGCGCCATCAGCACCATCAGCGAGAACAGTGAGGTGTCCAGTACCCGCAGTTGCAGGCCGACAGTGAGAATGACGATCTCGGTCAGCCCGCGAGTATTCATCAGCGTCGCGAGCACGCCCGCCTGGCGCCCGCTCACCCCCGCGGACTGCGCACCGAGGTAAGCGCCGAGGAACTTGCCGCCGATGGCGACGGCCAGGATCGCCAGCAACTCTACGATCGCGCGGAAGTCGATCTTCGACAGGTCGACCGCCAGACCGGCGACGACGAAGAAGACAGGCAGCAGCAGCAGCACGCTGATCTGCTCCAACCGCTCCAGGATGCTCTGGCGCAGCGGTTCGGCATCGGCCCGCGGCATTACCGCGCCGAAGATGAATGCGCCGAAGATGAAGTGCACGCCCATCCATTCCGTGGCGCAGCCGGACAACAGCAGCCCGACGAGCACGATGGCGAGCAGGTCAGGCGTCAGTCGCTGCTGGCGTCGATATGCCTGCGCCACTTGCTTCATCAGCGGACGGATCACGAACAGCATCAAAGCGAGGTAGACCGGAGCGAGCAGGATGTGCCATTGGTCTGAGCCGTGGTCGCTCGCGATCGTCACGACGACAGCGAGCAGCGACCACGCGACGATGTCGTCGACCGCTGCGCTCGCGATCGCCAGCCCGCCGATCCGCGTGCGGTGCATGCCGCGGTCGGTGAGGATCCGGGCCAGCACCGGAAAAGCAGTCACCGACATGGCCGCTCCGACGAACAGCGCGAACGGTACGACGCGATGGACATGGTGCCGGTGCGCGAGCCAGATCCCGAGCATGAATCCCGCCACCACCGGAACCGCGATGGATCCCAGCGAGACGCTGACCGCGATCCGCTCGCGGCCCTTGATCAACGCGCCGTCCAGTTCGTAACCGACGATGAACATGAAAAGCACCAGGCCGAGACTCGCCACCGCGACCAGCGGCGGGCGCAGCTCTATCGGAAACAGATGGCGCGTGATTGCGCCGCTGAACAGCGTCGGTCCGAGCAGAATGCCGGCCAGAATCTCACCGAGCACCGGAGGCTGGCCGAAGCGGCGCGCGGTCGCGCCAAGCACCCGCGCGAGGACCAGGATCAGCGCAAGGTCGAAGAGCAGGAGTTGGATGTCGTGGCTTTTCACAGTGGGGTTCCCCGCCGTCAGGTGTTGCGATGGGATTCGTAGCGCAGCTGACGACGGCCGAAGCCGACCTGGGTGCC
>JBDTXT010000286.1:0-4224 GCA_040006035.1 Pseudonocardiales bacterium
GAGCGCGGCCGCGCCCTTGCTGTACGTGATGAAGTAGTACGGGTTGACGGCACTGCCGTAGGACTCAGTCGACTTGTCCACCGGTCCGCGAACCTGCAGGGCGCTGGGGTCCTCGGGCTCGTCGTCGACGAGTTGCTGGGCATAGGAAGCGAACGCCTCGTCGAGCCACGGGTGCAGGGCCTGAGAGTCGCCGAGCATCGCGTAGAACCACTGGTGGGCGGTTTCGTGTACGGCCACCAGGCGCGAGCCGTCCAGCATCAGGATCGCACCCGGGTACTCGATGCCGCCGCCCTGTGCGGGCAGCCGGGCGACCGAGAGCGATGGGAACGGGAACGGGCCGAATCGCTTGGCCAGCTCCGTGATCGCGCGCTGGAATTCAGGCACGAGGTCGTCGCGCACCTTCGGGGTGTAGGCACCCACCCGCAGGTGCACGCCCTGCACCACCGTGTCCGACACCGAGAACGGCCCCACGGCCACGGTGACATCGCGCGCCGCGGCGAGGTGCGACTGCCAGACCCGGTTGCCCGACGATGCGGGCGGATCTTTCGGGTCGCCGGACATGATCACGATGTCGCGGCCCGGTGCCGTCACGGCGAGCGTGGTGTCCATCGCCTCGCTGGTGGCACTCTCGGCCGTGAACTTGATCAGTTCCTCGTCATGCCAGCCGAAGCCGCGCTCCCACGCAAGCAGCGGCTGTCCGGAGCCGATCCACGAGTAGCGCTGGTCGCCGTCGCCCGAGCGGCCGAACCGGTCGAAGGACTCCGCGCCGACGGTGAGCGTGAAGGCCATGTCGGCAGTAACCGTCGTGCCGGCCGGGATCGCCTTGGCGAACGGGATGTGCAGCAGGCCGCCTTGGGTGGACGGGTCGGCGCCCGACTGCGTGTAGGTCGCCTTGGCGCCGCCGTGATCGGCCGTCGCCGATTCGACGACGATCTTGTTGCCCTCGGCCACGGTGGGTGTGGTGTTGGCGGTGAGCCGAAAGACGAGTTCGGTGATCGGCTTGTCCGGCGTGAACGAGATGTGTTCGGTGCCGCGCACTGTGGAGAGATCGGGGCTGAAGGTGAAGGCCAGTGCGACCCTTGGCCGCCGGGGATCCGGTGCGACGTAGGACGGCGGGCAGGCCTGCCCGCCGCCCGGCGCGGAGGAGGGCTGGCTCTGCGGAGCTGAGTTGGTGGGTGATCGGCCCGCTGCGGCCGTGCCGGATGTATTTCCCACTGCCCTGGGCGAGCCGTTGGTGATCGTCGTGCACGAGGCGAGCAGCAGCATCATCGTGGCGGTGCCCGCCGCCAGCGCGACAGCGGTCGAACCGCGCCGCCGGCTGCTGCTCATCGGGGGCCGCGTACCCACGCCTCGGCCGTCGCCTCTTCGGAGTCGATCACGCCCAGGATGATCGGCGCAGCGATCTTCTCGACCTTGCCGGCCACCAGTGGCACATGCGCCTTAAACTCGGCGTCGACGATGACCGAGGACCCTTCACCCTCGGCCACCATGCGGATCGTGCCGTTCATGCTGGCCGGCGTGCCGTGGAAGTGGACGTGCAGGTCAGCGGTCCGCGCGCCGTCGGCGTCCGGCGGACCCCAAGTCACCGTCTCGGTCGAGGTGACCCCGGACGGAACGAACTTGCGCAGCAAGGCCGGGAACCCGACCGTCGGCATCTTGCGCTTGGCCTTGACCACCGCGCCGTCGTGGGTACGCGTCACCGAGACCTCGTGGGACAGCGCGCCGGCGTCGACGCACTTGCGTTCCTGGTAGGCCACGGTGCAGATCATCTCGAAGAGATCGGCCAGCGGGATGTCGTTGTGCATCGAGCGTTCGATCTTCACATCGACTCCCTCTGCGACTCCGGAACCCGGACGAGTGCCCTTGCCTTGGCCAGCACGGTCTGCCCATCGACGGTGCAGGTCAGGTCCACCTCGACCAGCCCGTCGTCGCGTATCGCACGCACTGCGCCCGCCACGTGCAGTGTCGCCCCTTCTGGGTCCGGGACGACCACCGGCCGGGTGAACCGCACGCTGTACTCGATCACCGCTCCGGGGTCGCCCACCCAGTCGGTGACGACTCGGATGGCCGAGGCCATGGTGAACATGCCGTGGGCGATCACGTCGGGCAGGCCGACCGACTTGGCGAAGCGCTCGTTCCAGTGGAGCGGGTTGAAATCACGCGACGCACCGGCATAGCGGACCAGGTCACCGCGGACGATCGGGAAGTCCTGGGCCGGCAACTCGGCGCCGACGGCGATGGCAGTCATGCCTTGCCCCGAGCGACCAGGGTGCCGAAGGCGGTCAGCACCGGCTCGCCCGCCACCGTGGTCACGTCGGCCCTCGTCGTGACGAGGTCGTTTCCGGCCGCGGCGCGGATGCCGTCGACAGTGACCACGACCTGCAGCACGTCACCGGCCCGCACCGGGCGCGAGTGCACGAAGCGTTGCTCGCCGTGCACAACACGGGAGTAGTCGATGCCGAGCTCCGGGTCGTCGATCACCTGATGCCCGGCCGGCAGCGTCATCACAATGGCAAAAGTTGGGGGCGCGATGACGTCGTCGTAGCCCAGCGCCCGGGCCGCCGCCGGGTCGCGATAGACGGGGTTGGGATCGTTGACCGCGTCGGCGAACTCGCGGATCTTCTCCCGCCCTACCTCGTACGGCGCGGTGGGCGGGTAGACGCGCCCGACGAAGGACTGGTCGATAGGCATGGTGCAGACGTTAATGCCAACGCCCGTCACCCCCAGACCTACGCCGGCGGCAGCGAGTCCAGAACGGGGAACGGCGCCGCGCCGAAGCCGTCGACGCGTGGGCGTCCCCATGGGTCGATGTCGGACAGCGTGGTGGCAACTTCGGCGTGCGGTGTGCGAAGCAAGACCTGGCGGGCCCCGGCGTCGACCAGGCCGGCGACCGCTGGGCTGGCCGCGACCCGGCCGTACCAGTTGTAGGACCCGCTGATCGGGTCGAAGTGGCCGCGCAGCTTCACCGCCACCTCAATCACCGCATCGCCGTCGACGAGTTCGGCCGGCCCCTCGTAGCCGTCGTCATCGGCGGCCGGCTCGTGCGCCCGGTGGGAATCGGTCATGGATCCTCCTGGTCGGTGCCCTGCTGGGCGAGGGCTTCGAGGGGCAGCGGGTCGTCGTAGCCGACGTGGACGTTCGCCGCGCGGGCGGTGCCGTCGAGCAGGTACCAGACGCCGTCGCAGACGATCTCGGTCAGGTTCTCGCGCGACATCGAGCGCCGGGCGAGCCACCAGGACCCGCTGGACTCGACGAAGCCGACGATGCCGTACGCGCCGGGCTCGGCCTTGGCGGCATCGATGCCGAAAAACATCAGGAACATCTTCAGCAGGGCTGCTACCTGATCGGCCAGGGTGTTCTCGACCGCCTCCAGCGCCGAGCCACTGCGCCGGTCACGCAGGAAGTGATACATGTTCGGGTGCTCGGCCAGCCAGCCCACGACGACTTCGATGACTGAGCGGATGACCTGCCGAGGGGTGGAGTCGGCCCTCAACTGCAGGTTGGGCAGCACACTCGCGACCACCGCCGCTACCGCCTCGTCGGCGATGGCCTGGCGCAGATCCTCCCGGTCGCGGAAGTAGCGGTAGAGCACGGTCCGGCTGACGCCGGCTGTCTCGGCGATCTGCTCGGCGCTGGCCTCAGGGCCGTAGGTGTCAATGGCGAGCGTGCCTGCGGCGACAAACGCTGCTCGCCGTTGGACCCGGTGCTCGGTCCACCGCAGTCGGCGGCCATCAGGGACGTGCTCGTCGGCTCCCAACTGAGCGGACGCGTGCTCCGTCATCGCTCGTCACCGCCTCAGATGTGGGTGACCGTGACCTTAGTCCGATTGGACGCTTGCCGCGACAGCATGTCACAGCAACTTTACGAGTTCGGTCGCACATGCGACGCAAAACCCCGCTCGGCGTGGTGCCGGGCGGGGCCTTCGTCGCCTTGCGAATCGGGCTAGCGGGTCTCGCGGTGCTCGGTGTGCTTGCCGCAGTTGGGGCAGAATTTGTTCATCGCCAGGCGGTCAGGATCGTTGCGGCGGTTCTTCTTGGTGATGTAGTTGCGATGCTTGCACACCTGGCACGCCAGGGTGATCTTCGGACGTACGTCGGTGGATGCCACGGAAAGTGCCTTTCGGTTAATGACTCGGATGTGCGGGCCGATGCCGTTCGGGCTTGGTGCGATGTAGCGAGGGCCGGACTTGAACCGGCGACACAGCGATTATGAGCCGCTTGCTCT
>JBDTXT010000287.1:0-4222 GCA_040006035.1 Pseudonocardiales bacterium
CGGTCTTCGGGTCGACGCGGAAGAGCGTCGCCACCTCCGACGGGGTCAACAGTGGTTCTGACTCGGGACGCTGACGTGGTGTCGTCATCGCTTTGCCCTCTTTCTGGGGTTGTGTCACACGGAGTCCTGTTTCCGTGTGCGATTCAAAGTATGCATAGCTGAACGGTCAACTGCATACCTGGAAGCGATAACTGTCCACTCTGTGCCATGCAGGAACTCCGTGTCCGGTAAGTCGCGCCACTTTTCGGCGTATTAGGGTCACTTTAGGACAGGGACCGGTCGGGTGCGCGCGAGAACGAGTGCGCGGTACCCTTGGGCCACGACGATGCCAACTTTCCCGGCGGTACTGCCTTAGCCGCTACCGCCGGATGACCGTGTGAGCGAGGGGGTCGAGCCATGGGGCGCGGCCGTGCCAAGGCAAAGCAGCAAAAGGTAGCCCGGGAACTGAAGTACAACAACCAGTTCACGGACCTGGATGCTCTCCAACGTGAGCTGGGCGGATCCACGCCGGCCACCTCCGACACCGTCGATGACGACGACGACGAGGACGACGAAACAGGCTGGGCAAGCACCGGTCGATGAGGCAGGTTCTTAACACCGACCTCAATTCCGGCTAGTCTGTGCCGGCGTTACAGACAAGTCGATGGCACGCTATGTCCAGTTAGTTGCGTTTCCGAGGTAGTTACCGGTCACTGCAACCGTTCCCATACCGACGATCAGCTCGCCGATCTCCCATGCTGGGACGCCGCGGGCCGCGGCCAAGGCCAAAACCTCGCTGGCACGACCCTTCGGAGCGACCGCGACCATTCCCACGCCAAGGTTGAATGTCAGTTCGAGCTGCTCGCGCGCCACCGCCCCGGTGTCGGCGATGAGCTGGAAAATCGGCTGCGGCGCCCAGGTCGAACGATCGACTACCGCGTCCAGATTCGGCGGCAGCACGCGGGCCAGATTTCCGGCCAGCCCGCCGCCGGTGATGTGCGCGAACGCGTGCGCCCCGCACTGCGCGGCCAGCGCCAGGCAGTCCTGGGCGTACACGCGGGTCGGGGTCAACAGTTCGTCGCCGAGCGTGCGGCCGCCGAGCAGTTCAGGCGTCGAATCCAGGGACAAGCCGCCCTGCTCGAGCAGCACGTACCGCACGAGTGAGTAGCCGTTGGAGTGCAGCCCGGACGAGCCGAGCGCGATCAACACGTCGCCTGCCTGTACCCGCTCGGAGCCGAGGACGGCGTCGGCATTGACCACACCCACACCGGTGCCAGACACGTCGTACTCATCCGGGCGCATCAGACCGGGGTGCTCGGCGGTCTCACCGCCGATGAGCGCGCAGCCAGCCTGGACGCAACCCTCGGCGATGCCCGCGACGATCGCGGCAATCTTTTCTGGCACGACCCTGCCGGTGGCAATGTAGTCGGACAGGAACAGCGGCTCGGCGCCCACGACGACGAGATCGTCGACGACCATCGCCACCAGGTCGATGCCGATCGTGTCGTGCCGGTCCAGTGCCTGGGCGATCGCGATCTTGGTGCCCACGCCGTCGGTGGAGCTGGCCAGCACCGGCCGCGGGTACTTCGTCAGGTCGAGGTTGAACAGCCCGGCGAAGCCGCCCAGCCCGCCCAGCACCTCGGGGCGGTTGGTGCGCTTGACGGCGGCCTTCATCAGCTCGACGGCCCGGTCACCCGCCGCGATGTCGACCCCAGCGGCCGCGTAACTGCTCATGGTCGGAGGAGGGCATCCTCGGCGGCGTAGCCGGCCGCGTGCTCGGGCTCGCGCCCCACCGACTTCTCGATGCCCTCGAGCACGTGCTTGCCCACGATCTCGGGCAGCGGGATCGGGTAGACGCCGTCGAAGCAGGCCCGGCACAGCCGGGTCTTGGGCTGGTCACTGGCCGCGATCAGGCCGTCGAGGGACACATAGCCGAGGGAGTCGGCGCCGATGGAGTGCCGGATCCCCTCGACGTCGGAGCCGCTGGCGATCAGCTCAGCGACCGAGGCGAAGTCGATGCCGTAGAAGCACGGCCATTTGACCGGCGGCGAGGAGATCCGCACGTGCACCTCGACCGCGCCGGCTTCGCGCAGCATCCGGACCAGCGCCCGCTGGGTGTTGCCCCGCACGATCGAGTCGTCGACCACCACGAGACGCTTGCCGCGGATGACGTCGCGCAGCGGGTTCAGCTTGAGCCGGATGCCGAGCTGGCGGATGGTCTGCGACGGCTGGATGAACGTGCGCCCGACGTAGGAGTTCTTGACCAGCCCCAGGCCGTACGGGATGCCGGAGGCTTCGGCGAACCCAATAGCGGCGGGGGTGCCGGATTCGGGCACCGGGATGACCAGGTCGGCGTCGGCCGGGTGTTCCTTGGCCAGCGTGCGCCCCACCTCGACGCGGGCCGAGTGCACGCTGCGTCCGGAGATCGTGGTGTCGGGGCGGGCCAAGTAGACGTACTCGAACAGGCAGCCCTTCGGCGCGGCCGGGGCGAAGTGCTGCGAGCGCAGGCCGTTCTCGTCGATGGCGATGAGCTCGCCCGGCTCGATCTCGCGGACGAAGCTGGCGCTGGTGATGTCCAGCGCCGCCGTCTCAGACGTGACGACCCAACCCCGTTCGAGCCGGCCCAGCACCAGCGGGCGCACCCCCTGGGGGTCGCGGGCGGCATACAGCGTGTTCTCGTCCATGAAGACGAGGGAGAAGGCGCCGCGCAGCTTGGGCAGCACCTCCATGGCGGCCTCTTCGACCGAGACGTCCGGGCGGGCGGCGAGCATGGCGGTGAGCAGGTCGGAATCGGTGGTGGCGCCCTGGCCGCGGTCGTCGCCGATCACGCCGGCGGCTCGGCCGTCGCGGGCAAGTTCGTCGGTGTTGACCAGGTTGCCGTTGTGGCCCAGTGCCAACCCGGTGCCGGCCGTGGTGGTGCGAAAACTCGGCTGGGCGTTCTCCCAGTTCGTGGAGCCGGTGGTCGAGTAGCGGGTGTGCCCGACGGCGAGGTGGCCCTGCAGGGTGGCCAGGGTGGCTTCGTCGAAGACCTGCGAGACCAGGCCGAGGTCCTTGAAGACCAGGATCGAACTGCCGTCGCTGACCGCGATGCCAGCCGATTCCTGGCCGCGGTGCTGCAGCGCGTACAGGCCGAAGTAGGTGAGCTTGCTGACCTGCTCGCCGGGCGCCCAGACACCGAAGATGCCGCAGGCGTCCTGCGGGCCTTTCTCGTTGGGAAGGAGGTCGTGCGTCAGCTTGCCGTCACCGCGCGCCACGCCTCGAGTGTACGGCCGCGGCGAACCGCGCTCGGCACCCACGCCGTGCATCGCGTCACCTCCAGCCATCCCGTCCCGTTGAGTGGGGGGTCAGGAGAGGACGGGGAGGTAGCGGGTGAGGTCGGAGCGCGAGCCGCTGGCGGTCGCCTTGCCCGCGACGATCGCGTCCCCGAACAGGACGCGGCCGGTGGCCAGCCGCAGCCAGGTGAGCGGATCGGTCTCGACGACGTTAGCCGGCGTGCCGCGGGTGTGCCGCGGGCCATCGATCGCCTGGACCGCAACGAACGGAGGCACGCGTACCTCGACGGTCCGGCCGGGCGCCTGGGCGGCGAGGATCTCGGCCAGCGCACGGGTGGCGCCGGCCAGGGCTGCCCGAGGCAGCGGGACCGGTTCACGCTCGGGGAACGACCGGGACAGGTCGTCGGCGTGCACCACGAGCTCGACGAGCCGGGTCGTGAGGTAGTCGGCCGCGGTGGTGACCCCTCGCGGTGTGTCGATCACCCGCGGGTACGGCTGGCGGAGCTTTGCGTCGATGAGCAACGCCGCCTCGGCCAGCTTGGCCCGCAACTCCTCGACTGAGCGCTCGCCCGTCATCTCGCGCGTCGATTGGTCGATCATCACCGCATCGCGGCGGTAGCGGGACACGAACTCATGCGGCGCGCTCGGCCGATCATTGGTCGGCCGGTCCAGCGCGCGGAGCAGGCCGACGTGCACGAGCAGGACGTGGCCGACAAGCGTGCGTACGTCCCAGTCACCGAGCGCGGACGGCAGGCCGAAGTCCTCGTCGCTCAGTTGCCCCAACCAGGCGGTCAGGGCGGCGGACTGCTCGAGGAATGCCCCACCCGACCCCAGGTCTTTCGTGACCACGTTCAGCCGAACTGTTGTGGGATCGTCGCCGCCCAAGCGCCGCGCAGCTCGCGCAGCGGCAGGCTGAACTGGTCGTGCACCTCGAGGGACGGCGTGAGCAGGTCGATGACGCCGAGGCGTGC
>JBDTXT010000288.1:0-4221 GCA_040006035.1 Pseudonocardiales bacterium
ACGTGCAGGCGGCGGTCCGCGGGCCGGCGGTAGCTGACATCGAGCACACCTTCCGTGAGCGGTGGTACGGAAGCACTGCGCTGGACCTGTCCAGCCCACTTCGGATGATGATCGATCGTGCCTATCACGCGGGCAAGCTGGTGGGTCGCGATCTGCCCGAGCCGCTGCCGGACCCGCCGGCCGCCGGCCGGCACGCGGCGCAGATCCTGCGCACCTACCCAGCCCGGTTGCGGCGCTATCCGTTCGCTCCGCTGGGCGAGCGCAGCATTGCCAATGCCTATCGCAAGGTCTTCGCCCGCGCCCGCCGGTTGATCTATGTGGAAGATCAGTACCTGTGGGCGCCGTTCGTGGCCGACCTGCTCGCCGACGCACTGCGAAAGAATGCCGACCTGCATATCATCGCCCTCGTCCCGCGTCATCCGGACAAGGAAGGTGTGTCCCGCTGGCCCAGCCTGGTCGGTCGGGAACAGGCGATCGCCGTCTGCCGGGCGGCCGGCGGCGAGCGCTTTGCCATCTACGACATCGAGAATGATGCCGGTACACCGATCTACGTGCACGCCAAGGTCGTCGTGGTCGACGACGTCTGGGCGATGATCGGATCGGACAACCTGAACCGTCGGTCGTGGACGCACGACAGCGAACTGTCCTGTGCGGTGCTCGACGCCGACGTCGACGACCGCGAACCGTCCGATCCGGCCGGGATGGGTGATCAGGCGCGGGTCTTCGCGCGTGACCTGCGACTGCGGCTGTGGCGTGAGCATCTCGGCCGCGGCGTCGACGACCCCGCCGACGATCTGCTCGACCCTGACGGGGCATATCAGGAGATGAAGCAGAGCGCCGAAGCGCTGCAGGCGTGGCACGACGCTGGGTGCAAGGGGGAACGCCCAGCGGGCCGGCTGCGGCCACACGTGCCGGAGCGCTTGCCACGGCGGCATCGTCCCTGGGCAGTACCGGTGTACCACGGGATCTACGATCCCGATGGCCGGGCGATCCGGGATCGGCTCCGGCACCGACCGTGACCGGCTGGCTCATCCCAGCGGCGCGACGAGCGCCCGCAGGCCAGCCTGTACGGCGGACATCGTGGGGCCCTGGTGCAAGACGCCTTCGGCGCCGCAGCATGCAGCTATGACCGCCAGCCAACCACCGCTCGACACCGCTACGTCGACTGAGCGCCTCGCCGCCGCACGAGCCGAGTTCGACGCCGAGGTGATCTACCTGAACTCGGCGACGCTCGGGCTGCCGCCCCGGCGCAGTTGGGATGCCCTACAGGCAGCGCTGGACGATTGGCGGGCCGGCACGGCCGACGCGATGAACTACGACCCGTCGCTCGCCGCCGCCCGCGCCGCGTACGCGCGACTGGTGGGCGTCCCGGCCTCGGTGGTGGCGGCTGGCAGCCAGGTATCGGCGTTCGTTGGACTGATCGCCGCCAACCTGCCCGATCGCAGCGAGGTGCTGACGGCGACGGGGGATTTCACCAGCATCCTGTTTCCGTTCTACGCCCAGGCCCGCCGGGGCGTGAACGTCCATGCGGTGCCGTTGGAGGCGATCGCGGACCACGTGACGCAGGGGACGACGCTCGTCTCGGTATCGGCGGTGCAGTCCGCAGATGGTCGGGTGGCCGATCTCGACGCCCTTCGCGCGGCCTGCGCAGCTACCGCCACGCCCATCCTGCTGGACGTCACGCAAGCGGCCGGCTGGCTGCCGGTGGACGCCGGTAGGTACGCCTACACCGTCTGCGCCGGCTACAAATGGCTGCTCACGATGCGGGGCACGGCGTACTTCACGGTTGCGCCCGAGTTGATGGAGGGCCTCATCCCGCACACCGCCGGGTGGTACGCCGGTGCCGAAAGGTGGTCGAGCATCTACGGCGGCCCGCTGCGCCTCGCGCCGGACGCGCGCAGGTTCGACCTGTCACCCGCCTGGCACTCCTGGGTCGCGGCAGGCCCGGCGGTGGGCATGCTCGCGGACCTGGGATCGGATGCGTTGCACGCGCACGCAGTGGGCCTGTCGGACCGATTCTGCGCCGGCATCGGGGTGGCGCCGCGCGCGTCGGCGATCGTGTCGCTGGCCGTCGACGACGAGGCGGTGCCGGCACTGGACGCCGCCCGGATCAAGGCTTCGGTGCGGGCCGGGCGACTGCGGCTGTCCTTCCATGTGTCGACCAGTGAGCAGGACGTCGACCACGCCGTGGAGGTTCTGCGCCGCCACGTGCTGCCTGACTGACGTCGTCACCGGGCTGAGAGGGCACCGAACTCGACCGGGTCGTGGGCGCTGAAGACCGTCACCGCCCCCGCCGCGCGCAGTTCGCGCAGTCGTTGCTGGTTGTCCAGTCGCACCTGCTGGTCGGCCTGTGCCTTGCGCTGGAAGAAGCGCAGCCCGGGCGGGCAATGGGGACTACCCGGGTCGGTCTCGCCGTGAAAGAAATATGCGTCACCGGCGTGCAGCAGCCACTCAGTGCCGGCGGTGGCATCACTTCGGACTGCCACACCCGCGTGCCCGGTGCTGTGGCCGGCCAGGGGGACGAGCAACAGGTCGTCGGGCAGGCCGGCCAGCACGTGGACCGCCTCGAAGCCGAACCACCGCTCGCCGTCGGTGGGGTGCGGCTGCCATTTCGGACCGTGCGCCCATTGCCCGCTGCGGTGCCGGTCTTGATCACGCTGCGTCGCCGGGTGCAGTGCGGCCTGCAGCGCGGGCTGGTGGACATGCACCTCCGCGTCCGGGAAATCGGCCAGCCCGCCGGCGTGGTCGCGGTCAAGGTGCGTGAGCACGATGTGGCGCACGTCCTGCAGGTCGTAGCCGAGCCGGGTCACCTGTTGCACGGCTGTCTCGCTGCGCTCGAGCACGGGGCGTACCCGGCGCAGGAAGTCCTGGCCGAGGCGCTGCGCGGGATCGGCGATGTCAGCCAGGCCGATGCCGGTGTCGATCAGCACCAACGCGTCGGGTAATTCCACCAGCAGGCAATGGCAGACCAGGGTCGCGGCGTGGGTGAACGATCCCTTGCCGTCGATGAGCCGGCCGCCGAGCGGCCGGAAGGTTCCGCAGTTGAAGTGGTGGACCGTGAGTGCCATGCCGCCATCCAACCGTGGCTACCGGCGCCCTCGCAGGGTGGGGACCGATGGCGCACGCCCATCCTCGTGCTCGAGTTCGGCGACGAGCCGGTCGGCCCAGATGACCAACCCGGCGACGTCGATGCCATGGGGTGGTGCGGGCGCGTAGCCCGCGATGCGCCCGCGGCCCCGCCGAAGCAGGCTGATCGCCCCGGACCGGTTGCCGCGCAGGGCATGCGCGAGCGCGACGGCCAGCTGGGCCAGCCCCTGCCACAATTCACGCTCGGGCTCCGGTGCCGATTTCCAGCTGCCTTCGAGTACTTCGTGGGCGTGGAACGGCATGCCTTCGTCCAGCAGCCGCTGGGCTTCGGCCAGGGCGGCCTCGGGCGGCAGCACGCACCCGTCCGACACGCGGGCCACCCCCGCAGCGCTGCGCGGCAGCGGCCGCCCGAGTCCGTCGCGCGGGCGCGCATTCAGCGGCCGGCCGCTGGCATCACGGTCCCGGTCGGCCATTGCTCAGAACGCGCTCACGTTGAAGACGGCGGCCAGGGCCAGGCCGACGATCATCGCCGCACCGGCGTTTCGGGTGTGCAGGAACGCCCAGGCGGCATACCAGAGCGGCCACACCGGAAAGCCGGTCGGCTTCTCATCGGGGGGCGGCTTCGACAGTGCACGCCAGGCCGAGCGAGCGACCGGCAACCCGGCCAGGCCGAGCAGCGCGGGCCAGGGCAGCGCCCGGACGACGACGGCGGCGACGAGCAGCACGTAGAACCCGGCGATGAGTCCCTTGGTGACGATCAGCGCCCGTTCCCGGCCGAGCAGGACGGGCACCGTCTTGATCCCCAACGGGCCGTCGAAAGGGATCTTGTCGGTGTGCTTGCCCATGAGCACCGCGGTGCACAGCAGGGCATAGGGCAGGCTGGCCACCCACACCTGCCAGGGCAGGTGCCCGGTCGCCGAGAAGTAGGTGCCGCCGACCATCAGCGGTCCCCAGGTGATCAGCACGTCGAGTTCGCCCAGCCCGCGCTTCTTCAGCCGTAGGGGAGGGGCGGTGTAAGCGGCGCTGAGCAGGAAACCACCGAGCGCGAAGGCCAGCACCCACGGGCCGCGGGCGGCGATCAGGACGATCATGATGGCCAGGTCGAGCAGGTTGACGCCCATGGCCACGGCGGCG
>JBDTXT010000289.1:0-4216 GCA_040006035.1 Pseudonocardiales bacterium
AGCAGCAGATGCGCGCCGACCGCAACAAGCGCGCCATCATCCTGACCGCCGAGGGTCAGCGTGAGTCGGCGATCAAGACTGCCGAAGGACAGAAGGCAGCCCAGATTCTCGGCGCCGAGGGGCAGAAGCAGGCCGCGATCCTGGCCGCCGAGGCCGAACGGCAGTCGCGCATCCTGCGTGCCGAGGGTGACCGCGCCGCACGCTACCTGACCGCCCAGGGGCAGGCCAAGGCGGTCGAGACAACCTTCGCCGCGATCCATGCGGCCCGGCCGGATCCGGCCCTGCTGGCCTACCAGTACCTGCAGACGCTGCCGCAGATCGCCCAGGGCGACGCGAACAAGGTGTGGGTCATCCCGAGCGAGTTCAGCAAGGCGCTCGAGGGGCTGGCCAAGCTCGGCGGGGCCGAGGGGGCGGACGGGCCGTCCTGGATGCAGGCCACCGGGCCCGACGTGTCGGCGTCGGCGACGCCCAGCCTGGACGCGTCGACCTGGTTCGATTCCAACCTGCCGCCGGCGCACCTGCAGCCCGAGGCGGCGAACCTGCGCGCGTCGGACAACGACCCCGAGTCGCTCGAGGCGCACGAGGGCCTTGCCGACGGCGAATTGCCGATCACGCCGCCACCGGCGCTGGACGCCGAGTATTCCGCCGAGCCTACGCCGGACCTGCCCCCTGACGCGCAGCGCTATGGGCCCGCGCAGGAGTACGGGTCACCACCGCCGCAGTACGGCGCAGCACCCCAGCAGTACGGCGCAGCACCCCAGCAGTACGACGCAGCACCCCAGCAGTACGACGCAGCACCCCAGCAGTACGACGCACCACCCCAGCAGTACGGCGCACCACCCCAGCAGCCGCCCAGCGCGCCACAGCCGCCGCAGGCACCGAGGCCGCCCCAGCAGTAACGCCGTGGACACGCCCTAGCCGAACCCGATCCGACTTACGCGACGATCCGGACGCGCCCCGGCACACAATGTTCAAGTCACCGGACAGTCGCTGGTTATCACCCCTAGCCGGTGTAAGGATCGACTGCAAAGCCGACCGCAGTCGGTGGTCGGCCGTGACCCCGAAGAGGTGGGTCCAATGGCAGAAGTCCTGATCAGCAACCTCGAACGCGACGGCGATGCCACCCGCTACGCGACCGGCTACGCGGCACCGCCGGGCGACGCCGTGGACGAGAACCTCGACCTCGTACGGCAGGGATACGTGGCGTTGACCTCGGAGGACGTCCCGGGGCTGGCGCTGGTCGGGCCAGACGTCGTGCAGCATGTCCCCGGGAGCAGTGGGGTCAAGGACGGCAAGGTGACAGATCTGCTCGAGTTGCACAGCGACCTGGCCGGTGACGCCGCCTTCCTCGCCTGAGCCCCGCGACGGGAGGCCGACATTCGCCGGCTGATGGGTTGCGAACGTCCCTCTCCAGGACCCCCGCGTTCGCTGCCTAGAAACCCGTCGCGTTCCAAGGTGGCAGCGTCGTGGCAAAGAGCGACTCGGTGCGCAGCAGTGCGCCGGGCGTCACCTCCTCGACGCTGCCACCGATCATCAGCTCACGCAGGGTGAACCCGCCGAGGTAAATCGAGGCCAGAGTGCGATGTGAGACGCGTAGATCGGCGCTTTCGGTAGTGGGACGGCATTCGGCGCCGTCGTCGCCGACCTCGAGCAGGAAGCGGCCGCATGCGTAGCCACCGGTGTCGTCGTCGACGACGTCGAGGACGACCCGGCCGCTGCTGCAATAACCCCGCGCGGACAGCGCGGCGGGCACGTCGAGCAGGCGCAGCCAGAGATCGTCGCCGGTGTAGGTCTGGCGCAGGGCCCGGCCGTCAGAGAGCAGCCAGCGGATCGGCTCGTCGACCGGGCGGCGCTGCAGGGTGACCTCCCCGACCACGTCCAGGCCGGCCAGATACGCCCACAGGTTGCGGTAGGCAGCCGGTGTGGCGGTGATCAGATCGGCCACGCTGACCGCGCCCAGCTGGCCGCTGAGCTCGAATTCCCTGGTACCGGCCCAGCGCAGCAGGCCGTCCGGGTGGCCGTCACTCTCGTGCAGGATGTAGTTGGGTGTCTTGCCCTGGTTGATCGCTTGATAGCCCTTCAAGCCCAACCGCTGGGCCCACCAGTCGCCCGGGCGATCCACGCCGCCGGCCCGCAGCGCTCGGGAGGCTTCATGGATCGCGGGCGCGATCTCGCCGAGCTCAGCTGGATCCACCTGCCGGACCGAGCCGGCATCGCTCGTCGGCAGCAGCGTTTCCCGGGCCCGGGTGAACAACGTGTAGTCCGAGGCGAGGCTCGCCGGCGCGTAGCCGTACCTGCCGTAGATCGGCCATTCAGCGGCGATCAGGATGCTGAACGGCTCGCCGCGGTCCTTGGCGGCGCTCAGCGATTCGGACAGCATCTGCGTGAGCAGGCCGCGACGGCGGTGGGTAGCGCTCACCGTCACCGCGGTCAGCGCGTCAGCGACCACGTCGATGGTCACGCCGTTGGGCCCCGGAATCGAGATCGTCCGAGGTTCAGTGGCCAGCGTGGCGACCCAGCGCCCGTTGGCGCGCACCCCCCACGACCGAACGAGGTCCCATTCGCGGCACCACCTCTCGTGCATGCGGTCGAAGGTGTCGCCCTCTGAGTCGTCCAGGAACGTCGTTGCCAGGGAGGCGAGCCACGGCCTGAGCTCATCGACGGGGACTGGGCTGACGACCTCGATGTCACTCACGTCCGATGACGATGCCAGCTCGGTCCGACTGTGTCAGCACAATTGAGGCCAGCACCCCCACTCAACGGGTGCACGCTGCAGCCCGTTCGAGTAACAACGCCCGCTCCCGAGCATTCTGCGTCATCGCCGCCGCCCGCTGGAACGCCGCGCGCGCCTCGGCCAGCCGCCCGACCTTGGCCAGCAGATCGCCCCGCACACTCGGCAGCAGGTGATAACCCGGCATTCCGCCCGCCGCCTCCAGCGCGTCGAGCACGACCAATCCCGCCGCCGCCCCGTAGGCCATCCCCACGGCGACCGCCCGGTTCAACTCGACCACCGGCGACGGTTCCAGTGCACCGAGCGCCTCGTACAGTGACACGATCCTCGGCCAGTCGGTCGCCTCGACCGAACGGGCCCGAGCATGGCACGCGGCGATCGATGCCTGCAGCACGTATGGCCCGCGATCAGGGCTCAACGCCTCAGCCCGCTCCAACGCGGCCAGACCCCGTCGGATCAGCAGCTGATCCCACCGCGCCCGGTTCTGCTCGACCAGCAGGATCGGCTCACCCGAGGGCCTGGTCCGCGCTGGAGTACGCGACGCCTGGATCTCCATGAGCGCTACCAGCCCGTGCACCGCCGGCTCGTTCGGACAGAGGCCGACCAGGATGCGACCCAACCGCAGAGCTTCAGTGCACAGGGCGGGCCGCATCCAGTCATCGCCGGCAGTCGCGGAGTATCCCTCGTTGAATACGAGGTAGATCACTTCGAGTACCGAGGCGAGTCGCTCGTCCCGCTCGGTCCGGTCCGGCTCGTCGAACGCCACGCGCGCCTTCGTCACGCTTCGCTTGGCGCGCACGATCCGCTGCGCGATGGTCGCCTCGGAAGAGAGGAACGCCCGCGCGATCTCGGCGGTGGTGAGCCCGCCGAGCAGTCGCAGCGTTAGCGCGGCCCGTGCCTCGGACGAAAGCACGGGATGGCAGCAAATGAACATCAGCCGCAGCAGGTCGTCCTCGATGTGGTCATCGAGGGCGGCGTCGAAGTCAGGCACGAACGCCTCCTGCGTCTCGAGCTCACGGCCGAGGACGGACTGGGTGCGCTCGAGGCGCTCGTTGCGCCGAAACTGGTCGACGGCTCGTCGTTTGGCGATGGCCATCAGCCACGCGCCCGGGTTGTTGGGGACGCCAGATTCCGGCCATTGCGATAGCGCGGCCACGAGGGCGTCCTGGGCCAGATCCTCGGCGAGGGTGACGTCGCGCAACATGCGCACCAGCCCGGCGATCAGTCGCGCGGATTCCATCCGCCAGACCGCTTCGATGCTGCGATGGGCAGCGGTGTCAGTCACGACTCATGATCAGAACACGTTGCGCCGCCCTTGGCACAGCCCATGGCGGCGCCAACGTGTTTACTGCCGCGGATCGAAGTCCATGATCTGGCGAACGTCGCAGACGGCCTCGACGCCCGGCCAGAGATCCGCGTGCAGCTGCATGAACCGGCGGGAAGCCTCGATGGCCTCCTCCTTCGAGTGAAGCTCGTAGATCGCAT
>JBDTXT010000290.1:0-4208 GCA_040006035.1 Pseudonocardiales bacterium
CGGTAGCGGCGAGCTTGGCGAGCATCGCCGGCGTGTGGAAGCTCGTCGATGCAACGAACGGGCCGAGTTCGACCCGTTCGGTCACCGTGGCCAGAGCTGCGAGCGCGGTCCACACCTCCCATGGCCCGCGCACCTGCCCGTCGGGTAGGTCGTAGAGCAGGTGGTCACCCAGCCAGATCGAGTCGAACCCAACACGCTCGGCCGCCTGCGCCATGGCGGCTACTTCGGGCCACGGAACCGCACGCTCGACTTCGGGCAGTTGAACTCCGATGCGGCACGGCATCATCTGAACCTAGCGATCGATCTGCGCGGCGACGCATCTGCCGGCGGCGTGCGCGAGATCGACGGCTCGGCGCGCTGTCCGGGGCAAGAGCGGATAGTTCAGGTTCCATGCCGGTTCGTCATTCGTGCGCAGGTGCGTGAGGTTCGTGGTCTGGATGAGGTCCTTGGGGTGTAGTGGTGACGACGGCTGGGGTGGGCACTTCGTTGACCACGAGTTTGAATACGTCTGGCCGTGCGTAGTGGCCGACGACGTCGAAGTCGTATTTGGCCTCGACGACCCGCTCGAGGTCGATGTCGGCGATCAGGATTTCTTCGCCCTCCACCGCTGGGCCGGCGAGGATTTCGCCGAGTGGTGACACGATCACTGAGGCACCTCGGCACAGGACATCGTCCGGGTGGTGGTCCTCGCCGATCGGGTAGTCGTCGGGGTAGTCGCTGCGGCGTGCGAACTGGTTGGCCGACAGCACGAAGCAGCGACCTTCACAGGCGATGTGGCGCATGCTCGCGATCCAGGTGTCGCGGGAGTCGGCAGTCGGTGCGCACCACACCTGGATGCCCTTGGCGTACATGCTCATCCGCAGTAGGGGCATGTAGTTCTCCCAGCAGATCACTGTGCCGAGACGCCCGACGCTCGTGTCGAACACCGGCATGGTGGATCCGTCGCCGGCGCCCCAGACGAGGCGTTCAGCTCCGGTCGGCATGAGTTTGCGGTGTTTGCCCAGACACTCACCCGACGGACCGAAGACGAGGCTCGTGCAATACAGGGTTCCGCCGTCGCGCTCGATGACGCCGATGACGAGGTGGACATCGTGCTGGGCGGCGATGGCGCCGATCCTGTCCACGGCGGGACCGGGGATGTCGATCGAGGACTCCCAGTAGCGGCGAAACCAGGCTCGACCCTCGATCGTGCGTGCGCCGATGACGGTGCCGAAGCTCAGACCGCGCGGGTAACAGGAGAGGAATGCTTCGGGGAACACCACCAGGCGCGCCCCCATGCCAGCCGCATCGGCGGCCAGACGTCCCACCTTGTCCAGTGTCGCCTCGACATCGAAGGCGATCGGTGCCGCCTGAACGACGGCCGCACGGAACACTTGTGAAGTTCCCATCGTGCTTCCCCTCTGCAGGTCAAACGGCCCTGCCGCATTTCCGGGCCGCCTTCGATTCCAGGGCCCGGTTCATGTCTGTTCAGTTCGAGATAGGCGCCCGTGCACGAATGGACAGGATGTCCGCGACAGCACGGTTGAGCGGTGTCGCGACGCCGACAGAACGTCCGAGGTCGGCGACGGCGCCCGACAGCCACGGCACCTCGAGCCGATTCCCGCGCTGGAGATCATGGTGCATCGACGAGGTCATGTCCGCAGAAACTCCATCGGCGAACGCAAGCCGCTGTTCGGCGTAGTCGGTCGGCAGCGACACGCCGAGCGCCCGTGCTACAGCCACGACCTCGCGCATCACGTCGAGAAGGAATCCTCGGGTTTGGGGATCTTCGCGGATCGGACCGATGGGCAGTCGCATGGTCGTGGTCGTGGCTGACAGTCCGACCAGGAACACGAATTTTTTCCAGATCTCCTGAGCGATGTCCGGGCTGATCTCGGCGGCGATTCCCCCCGCCAAGCAGGCCGACAACAGCGTCTGGACCCGCGAGGACGTCGTGCCGTCCAGTTCCCCGAACACCAATCGCTCCAGCGGGCCTGTCTTGGTGATCACGCCCGGCCCGGACAGGGTCGTGGCGATATAGGCCACCCCGCCAATGACCCGATCGGCGCCAAACGCAGCGGTAAGCAGGTCCTCCTTCAGCACCCCATTCTGGAACGAGACCACCGTGGTGTCCGGCCCCACCACCGGTGCGATCTGCGCGAGCGCGTCCTGCGTGTCCCAGAGCTTGACACACACCACCACGAAATCCACCACACCGATCTCGGCGGGATCGTCGGTCGCCTGCACCGGATCGACGTGCACCACACCCGGGTCTACCCGAAGTCCGGACGAACGCATCGCGGCAAGGTGCGCACCCCGAGCCACGAACGTCACGTCCGAACCGCCCCGAGCGAGCAACGCACCAAAATAGCCACCAAGCCCGCCCGAACCCATCACAGCGATCCGCAGCATGCCCGAAAGTATGACCCGAGCGGCACACGCGCGTGAAGGTCCGATCACACCCGCCGGCAAGGCCACGACCGGACAACCGCGACCAGACCACAAACTGCCTGCCGAGCGCATACAGCCACATCTGCGCGCCGCAGCCGAGGATCGACTGCCTGCGCGCGCCGCGCATAGACGGCTACGCGTGCGACATCAGCGGCATGGTCGCGCGGAAGCGCGACAGCGGCGTGGTGCGCGCACGCGCGCATCTATCCCGCAGTGCCGATCAGCGCTATATTCCGCGCACTGACACGGGGAGCCGGCCGGTCGACCGCGACGTCAGTCCGGGCGAGAGGGGTCTCCGCATGTACGCACGAGTGGTTGTCTACACACACCAGGACGACAAGGCCGAGCTGGAGGCCAAGGCCCGCGCTGGGGTCATCCCCATCGTGACCAGCACACCCGGGTACATCTCGTACGGAGTCATCTTCGAAGACGACAAGGTTGTGTCGATCAGCCAGTGGGAGTCCGAGGAGCACGCCAAGGCGGCAGACGCCGCGCTCGCCGAATGGGTGAAGGCCAACACCACGATGTCGAGCGAAACACGCATCACCGGAGACCTCGCGTGGCTGGAACTCGCCTCGAGTTGATCGAATACTTCTGACGCCAGACGGTCATCAGCTTCGGTTGGTGGCCGTTTTGGCGTCTCGGGCGGTACGCCCGCTCGCGGGCTTAGTCGTGCCTGCGGCGGTCATCGGCATGTGGGCATCGTCTGATGATCATGCTTAGCGTCGGGAGGCGGTCGCCTCCAGATTGACCTGAGCGCGAGCCCACCGAGCCTCCGGTGGGAGGCCCGCCGGGTCTCAGCCGGAGTCTCCCGAACTGAAGAAGGTCGCGAAGCTTCCGGCGACGGCGGTCACCACGAAAATGGCCCACATCTCCAGAATCACGTCGACAATCTTGCCCGCCGACGTCAGTGGGTTGGCGATCGAGGATGAAACGGTCAGCAGTTGGACGCCGGTGAAGAAGGCGGCATCACCGAGGCCGTGAATGTCGCCGCCCTTCTGCCCATTCTCAAACGTCCATATGAACAGCGTGCCGAGGATGAACACGATGACGGAAGTAGCTAGGGCTAGCACTAAACGGGCCGCTAGGCGACGGTGCCGCTCGCCGATCGTGAACAGCCGAGACAATTCTTCGCGGAGCACGGCGCGTCCTTCCCGCCCGGCACTTGAGTGTCGGCTGCGGTCAAGTGTGGCCAGAGATTACTGCTTCGAATGGGACGCCACACGGCAAGTCCAACCGCAGACCTGCTAGCCGCCCATGCCACTGGCGGTCCTGAGGGTGCCCGCGTCGAGGAAGGTCACGGCCTTCGACTGCGCTGACCGTCGCTTGCGCACAGTTGTAAGCGCACGCCTTCGCAACTGCGCGGAAATCTGCCTCAGCGGGTGGGACGCGTCCCCGGACGGTGGTGTAGATCAGAACTGGACGCCACGCGAGAGGGCGCCGTCGACCAAGACGTTCGCGCCGCTGGTGCGGCTCGACGCGGGACTGGCGACGAAGACGACGGTGCGAGCGATCTCGTCGGGGGTGGCCATGCGCTTCGTCGGGTTGAGGTCGATGGCGGTCGCGAAGAACTCCGGCTGGTTCTGCTCGATCGATTGCCACACGCCGCCCTCGAAGTAGACGTTGCCGGGTGAAACGGAGTTGGCCCGGATGCCCTTGGCTGCGAGTTGGTTGGCCAGGCCCTGCATGTAGTGGATCAGCGCGGCCTTGATCGTGCCGTACGGGCCGGCGGCGAAGTCGACCTCGCGGCCGGACACGCTCGACACCGCGACGATGGA
>JBDTXT010000291.1:0-4205 GCA_040006035.1 Pseudonocardiales bacterium
CAGCATGCTGATGGCGAACGGAGGGTGGCACCCAGTCAATTAACGGACCCGCAGGCGTGCCCACATGCGCAGTGTTTCGTTCGCGTGTGGCAACCCACGCACGGTGAACGGCACCAAAGCGACCCCGAGTTGCAGGAGGGTCACGAGCAGGTACGGCCCCGCCGACGGCAGCGCCGCCTTGATTACCTCAAGGAACGCCACGACGGCCATGGTCAGCACCGTGAGCGGCAGAATCCGTCGTGCAGACGAAGTCTGACCGACGAGCCAATGCCACGCGCGAGGCATCGTCACCGACGCGAGCACGCTGGCGGGCAGGTGAAGCCCGGTGATAACCACGGCCACCCCGATCGGACCATTGCCGGCTACCTCGCCGCCGGTCGCGCCGAGCAGCACGGCGGCGCCGGCGGCCAAAAGGGCCAGCGGTAGCGCCAAGGCCACGGCGGTGATCCACCCGATTGCCGTGGCTGCGAGGCGCCTCCGAGCTAGCACCATCCTTCGAAGTTACCGTGGTGCGAGAGCTTCACCACTGGCAGCAAGGTCACCCCAAACCAACTGGCTGGCAGCGGCGTGCGTACCGCGATCGTCAATGTTCAATCGCGGAGCACGACACCGGGTGAGGGGAAGCGGCGGCGAGGGATCGGCGATGCCTGTCCGGCGGGTTCCCTCTCTGTGACGTCGTCGGAGGTACCGGGCCCTGGGTTCGACAGATCATCCGTTCCCCCGTCGCCTGTCGGTGGGGTGGAGGTGTTCTGGCGACCCGGCTGTCCGTACTGCTCGCGGCTGCACAGGGAGCTGAGGCGCAAAGGTATTCCCGCGATTTGGCGCAACATCTGGAAGGACGACGAGGCCCGAGATGTTGTGCGTCTGGCGAATGGCGGCAGCGAGACTGTGCCGACGGTGCGAGTCGGGACCCGGACCGTGACCAACCCGACGTGGCGTCAATTGTCACTGTTGCTTGGTGAGGGGATGCCGCGCCGACTCGACAGGCTCGCCGTGATCCGGTTCGGTGTGCTCCTGGCGTTGATCGCCGCCGGGACAGTCACCGTCGTGCTGGTCGGCGTGCCGGATGCCCGCGTGTTGCGGGAGCGGTTCGCCGCGACCGGGCTGATCGGGGCGCTCGGATTCGGGGTGCTGTACGCCGCGCTGACGCTGACCCCAGTGCCAGCGGCCGCGCTCACGATCGCCGCCGGCGCCACTTTCGGGTTGGTGCGCGGCGTCGCGGTCGTCGTCGTCGCGGCCACGGTCGGCGCTGTCGCCGCGTTCTACCTCGGCCGCCGGCTGGGCCGAGAGGCGGTTCAGGGGCTGGCCTCTGGCCGACTTGATGCGCTCGACGCACTGCTCGCTCGACGTGGCGTGCTGTCTGTCATTCTCGTGCGGCTCGTCCCGCTGTTTCCCTATGCCGCCGTGAACTACATCGGAGGGCTGACCGGGGTGAGGACGCGGGACTACCTCGTGGGCACAGCTTTTGGCATCGTGCCCGCGACAGTCGCCTACGTCGCCGTCGGCGCGTACGGGTCCCAACCGGGTTCGCCGCCCTTCGTTGCGGCGATCGGGGCACTCGTCGCCGCGACCGGCGTCGGGGTGATCGCCGCTCGCCGGCGCAGACGAGGTGACGCGGCGGGGAATGGTTCAGTATCTCAGCCTGGCTAGCTGTCACGTGCTGGTCAGGTGGTAGAGCTGGTTGATCTTGTCGGTGAGCACGCTTGCCGGTACGAGCGCGGTGCGCTCGACGTCGAGGAGCTTGCCGTTCGAGTCGTAGAACGCCGTCAGCGGCATGGTGTTGCCGCCGCCGAGCGCGTCGTGCAGCCCGCTACCGTTCGAGCCGCCGACATCCTGGGCCAGCGCGGCGAACGACCCGAGGAGGTGGTGGCGTCGGGGCATGTAGTTCTTGTCGCCGGTCTCCAGCGAGTCCACACCGACGAAGTTGACTCTGCCCTTCAGCGCGTCGGCTTCGGCCTTGAATCCGGGGAGTTCGGAGTCGCAGGCTGAGCACCATGACGCGAAGAAGTTCACGACCGTGGGTTTGCCGCGAAACTGGGTGAGCGTGACGCGCCCGGACCCGTTCAGCGCGGGCAGTGAGAACGCGGTCGGGGTTGTGTTCGACGAGCTCGGAGAGCTGTGTCCTCGGAAGGCGACGACGCCGACCGTGACGAGGATGGCGGCGGCGACGGCGATGACCACAGCAACCGCTGCGGCTCGACGCTGCCGGCGGATGGCGGCCTTGCTTGCTGCCGCTGCGCGCTGCTGCTTGGTCAGTTTGCTGGGCCGCCGCCCAGCCGCGCTCGGGTGTGAGTTCGTCAATGTGTCCGTCCTTGTCAGCCCAGTGATACGAGTCCGCGCAGGCCCACGTGCCCGAGCGCTGTCTGTAGTTCGCTGGTGATCCAGGTGAGCCGGTTGAGGGTCAGCAGAACACCGAAGAACGCCAATGAGAGCGCGGCGGCAACGGTGATGGCGGTGAAGTGCCGTTTAACCCAGGTGAACGCGGTCGTGAGGCGGCCGAACGCGAGCCCGGTGACCAGGAACGGCACGCCGAGTCCGGCGGAGTAAACCGCCAGCAGCAGCCCGCCCTCAGCCGTGTTTCCAGAGGTGGCGGCGACGGCGAGCACGGAGCCGAGGATTGGGCCGATGCAGGGTGTCCAGCCGAAACCGAACGCGGCGCCGGCGACCGGTGCGGCGAACGGTCCGAATCGGCTCAGCGTGGGGTGAAACCGCTTCTCCTGATACAGCCACGGTGCCTGCAAGACCAGCGAGCCCAGGACGAACAGGGCGAGCCCCAGCAGCAGCAACCCCGAGAGGCGGGTGATCATCGCCTGATTCGCCACTAATGCGTGCCCGAGTGAGGTCGCGGTCAGACCGAGTGCGATGAACACCGCCGCAAAGCCGCTGATGAACAGACTGGTGTCGCGGGCGATGCGCAGCAGTTGGCGTCGGGTTCCGTGTTCGATCTCGGCGAGATCCAACCCGGTGATCACCGACAGGTAGGCCGGCACTATCGGCAAGACACACGGCGACAGGAACGACACCAGCCCGCCACCGAAGGCGGCCAGATAGCCGACTGAACTCATCCTCGCCTGCGCAATCCACGCGCCCGCAGGCTGACGCGGCACTCGGCTCTCATTGCAGCGGGCTCGATCGCGGTGATGGCCAGGCCGACGTGTGCCATAACCTCGGCGAAGTCGACCCGTACGGTGTCGACGTGTACGCCCAAATGCGCGGCCGACCGGGCATCGGCGGCCGCGTCCGCCGCGGCCAACAGCGCCTTACTCGGCACGCAGCCGGTCCACGAGCAGTCCCCGCCGGTGCGGTCACGTTCGACCGCCAGGACACTCGCGCCGAATCCGGAGGCCGTCTTCGCGGCGACGATGCCCGCGGTGCCACCACCGACCACAACCAGGTCCCAGACGTCGCCGGTGTCGACCTGCCCAGGGTACTGCGCCGGTACGGGCAGTCCCTAGGCCTTGGCGAGGCACGCCCGGCCGTCTGGAGTCGGTTCTGCCATCGGCGCACAGCGTCGGTGGAGCACTGCACGGCAGAGTCGTGATCGAGATAGCCGGGGACGCGACGTCCGGCCGGTTCGCATGTCCACATTGTGGTGATCATGGACCTCGGCGGCTCCTGCCGAGCGAGGCGTATCTCGGGCGTGCAGTCCGTGACGCCGAGGACGCTCGCGCTGCTAGGTGCCGCGGTTAAGGCGTCGACCTGGTGGAAGTCGAGGCCGTCGACGGTCACCGCGATCGCGGAGTGCTCATTTGACGGCGATGACGTCGACCAGCCGGATGTCCGGGTCGGCGGCCAGCAGGTCAGGTCCGACTGTCCCGAGGGCAGCGGGTATCTGTCCGCCGAGGTGGGCGGTGCGACCGTCTTCGTCGTCGAAGGTGTCGAAGATCCCGTAGCTGGTTTCGCTGATCCGGAACGCATACCAGGTGACGGTGCCGGCTTCGGCGACGGCAAGTTCACGACCTTGTTTGAGAAAGGCCGCCAGTTCGTCACCCTTCCCGGGCTTGGCTTCCAGCGTCGCGAGCAGTCCGACTGTGACGGTCATGGTGAGGTCCTCTCCTAGATACCTCGACGCTAGTGGTCAATACGACGAAACGGCCCTGAGCCGCCGGACCGTAAGACTGTCGTCAGGGCTTCGCTCGGCGGCGGTGAGTAGCGACGCGGATGAGTCGGGGGGCTAGCTCCAGCCCGGAGAGGAAAGGCACTGC
>JBDTXT010000292.1:0-4187 GCA_040006035.1 Pseudonocardiales bacterium
CGTCGCGCATGGTGAGCTCGAAATACACCTCGCCGTCGGCGTTGCGCGGCTGCAGATCGACGTCGTTCGTGAGGTAGAACCGCCGCTCGGTCTCGACCACGTAGCTGAACTGGGCCGCGACGTCCTTGTACTCGCGATAGAGCTGCAGCTCCATCTCGGTCTCGTAGTTCTCGAGATCTTCCGAACTCACGCGGTCTCCTTCGTCGGCCGCGCTCGGGCTGCTGTACCCAGTGCTTCGCTCGCCAGCTCGCTCACGCCGTCTCCAAGCTCATCATCGCGCTGTCGTCGGCATCCATGAGCCCATTGTCGCTCACGACGAAGCCGTCGCGCATGGCGCGGCGGACGTTGATGTAGCGGCGGCGGTGTTCGGGACACGGGCCCAGCCTGGTCAGGGCCTGCGCGTGCCCCGGAGTCACGTACCCCTTGTGCTGGGCGAAGTCGTAGTCGGGCCAGTGCTCGTGCAGGTCGGTCATGATGGCGTCGCGGGTCACCTTGGCCAGGATCGAGGCGGCTGCGATGCAGGCCACGGTGGCGTCGCCCTTCCACACCGCGGTGTTCGGTACGCCGACACCGGACACCGGGAAGCCGTCGGTCAAGGTGTAGCGAGCCTCCGGGCGCAGCGTGGCGAGCGCGCGGCGCATGCCGGCGAGGTTGGCGACGTGCAGCCCGTAGGCGTCTATCTCGCGGGCCGCCACGATCACCACGGAGTAGGCCACTGCCCGTTTCACGATCTCGGCGTAGAGCCGCTCCCGCACCGCGGCAGTGAGCAGCTTCGAGTCGTCGAGGTCCTCGATGCGTCCACGCCGGCCCGGCGGCAGGATGCATGCGGCGACGACGAGCGGCCCGGCGCAGGCGCCGCGGCCGGCCTCGTCGGCACCGGCAACCAGGTCGAAGCCGGCCCGGGCCAGCGCCGCCTCGTAGGCCGACAGCCCGACCTCGCGGCGCACGACCAGACGCGGCGGCCGGAATGCCGGTGCGCCGGCCGGTTGACAACGGACAGAACTGTTCGCCATGAGGCCGCCGACGTTACCCGCCTGCCAAGCGGGCATCGGGCAGCCGCTCGAGCAGATCGGCCAGCTCGGCCGGTTCGATGATCTCGTCCGTGGCGCGCAGTTCGGCGGCCGACCACCAGCGGTAGCCGATCATGCTCTGTGCCTCGGGATCGGTCAGTTGTTGGGGCGCCACCTCGAGCCCGGCCGGCACTCGGGCCTGGAAGAAGAAGTCGAGCTGGTCGTAGCTCACGCCCGCCCACGACCACAGGCGTCGGGTCACCAGCAGCACAGGTAACCCGGGCGTCAACACCACGGCGACACCGGTCTCCTCGGCCACCTCACGGACCGCTGCCTGTCGTGGTGACTCGCCCGGTTCGATGCCGCCGCCAGGCGTCAACCAGTGCGTCTGCCCGTCCTCGATGCGCTCATGGATCAGCAGGACACGATCATCCGGATCGACCATGAGGATCCGCCCGCCCACCCGGACGACGGGCTCGGTCACGGCAAGCGCCGCCGGCGTCGGCGCACCAGATAGACCGGCACCATGAGCAGGGCGCCGCCGAGCAACGGCTGCTCCCCCGCCAGTGCCAACGCCGCATTCTTGAAGGTCGAGGGAGTCCCCAACGTGCGCCAGCGCGACGGCGGCCAGGCGATCACGACAGCCTTGCCGATAACTTCCTTGATCGGGACGGTGCTCGCCACGGGGTCGCAGCTGGCATCGTTCGGGCCCTGCGCGGCCCCGGCGCCGCAGTGGAAGCGCGAGTCGGCCGAATCATTGCGATGATCGCCCATCACCCAGAGTCGCCCCTTGGGCACGGTGACCGGCCCGAAGGCTGCGCGCGGGTCGTCGCCGTCGTAGTACGTGTACGGCTCATTCAACGTGCGCCACGGACCCGCGGTGCCATGGTCGCTGATCATGATCTCGTCGTGCCCGTTGAGGGAGTCTCCCTTGATGGTCTGCCCACCCATGGCGATGACGCGCTTGACCAGCACCAAACCGTCCGGCGGGACGAAGCCGACGAGCTGGCCGAATCCGCGCAGCGCCCTGACCACGGAGTTGGGCGGCGGCTTGGACGCGGGCTCTTCGTTCCAACCGGGCGGGGCGTGGAAGACGACGATGTCGCCCGGGTGCGGGTCACGCAGGTCATAGATCGGCTTGTTGACCAGGATCCGGTCGCCCTTGCAGCCCGTACAGCCGTGCAACGTCTTCTCCATCGATGGTGACGGGATGAAGAACGGCTGGATGACGAACGTCTTGACGAGCACCGCGACTAGGATGGCGACGGCCACCAAGACCGGCAACTCCCACCACGGCGCCTTGCGTCGCTTGCGCTTGCGGCGACCGAGGCGTCTCTTGGCCGAGGCTGCACCCTGCGGCACTGCTATCCCCGCTGCGTCGCTCGGGCTCGACGGATCCGGGCCGGCCGGGATGCGCGGCAGCACCATCGTCTCGTCGTCACTGGCCGCGTCACGGCGGCTCAGGTCAGGCTCGGGATCGGGCTTGCGCTTTTTCGCATGCCGTCCGCCCGACTCTCGGGGGGATCGGGCGGTAGTCAAACCGGGCGCTACCTCGTCATCCTCGTCAACCGCGCTATCGATCGCGAAGGAATCGGCGAGGTCGCCGTTCTGCGCGGAGGCTGCCGATTCGAGCTGGTGTCGGTCGGTGCTCTCGATATCGTCGGCCATGCACTCCTGTCTGGGCCAAGATCAGCGCGCAGCGGACTCGCGCTTCTCTTTGATCTTGGCTTTCTTACCCCGCAGATCGCGCAGGTAGTAAAGCTTGGCGCGGCGCACGTCCCCGCGGGTCACGACCTCGATCTTCTCGATGATCGGCGTGTGTACCGGGAAGGTGCGCTCGACGCCGACACCGAAGCTGATCTTGCGGACCGTGAACGTCTCGCGGACGCCCCCGCCCTGCCGCCGGATGACGGCGCCCTGGAACACCTGGACGCGTGAGCGGGTCCCCTCGACTACTCGCACGTGCACCTTGAGGGTGTCGCCGGGACGGAAGTCGGGCACATCTGAGCGCAGCGACTCGGTGTCCAGCATGTCAAGGGTGTTCATCTCGGGGCTTCGCTTCCTGATAAGTGTGCTTGTGGTGATGCTTCGTCTCTGGTCAAGCGGTGCAGGCAGCGCACAGCGGCGACCACCCTTGGGATTCCCGCAGACGCGTGGCGGGCAACCCCACGATGATGCCATATCTGTGGGCGTGACCTGTAACCGCGCCCCGCTTAGAGCAGGTCAGGCCGGAGGTGCGCGGTGCGTTCCCGCGAGCATTCGGCGCGCCAGCGGGCGATCTCGCCGTGGTTGCCGGACAGCAGCACCGACGGGACGTCCAGCCCACGCCAGGACGCTGGGCGGGTGTAGGCGGGTGCCTCCAGGAGCCCGGCCGCTCCGGGCGCGAAGGAGTCGTCCAGCGCCGACTGGTCATTGCCCAGGACGCCGGGCAGCAGTCGCGACACCGCTTCGACGATCACCAGTACGGCGACCTCACCACCGGCCAGCACATAGTCACCGAGGCTTACCTCGTCGACCGGCATGCGCTGCGCGGCGTACTCGACGACGCGGGCGTCGATCCCTTCGTAACGCCCGCAGGCGAACAGCAGCCACGGCTCGGCGGCGAGTGCGGCGGCCATCGCCTGCGTGAAGGGGCGCCCGGTCGGCGTCGGCACCACCAGACGTGGCTGCCCTGCGGCCTGCGGGGGCGCCAGTTCGTCCAGGGCCCGCCCCCATGGCTCGGCGCGCATCACCATGCCCGGGCCGCCACCGTAGGGCGTGTCGTCGACGGTTCGGTGCACGTCGTCGGTCCAGCGACGCAGGTCGTGCACCCTCGCGTCGACCTGCCCCCGCTCGATCGCCTTGCCGAGCAGCGACTGCCGCAGCGGCGCGAGGTACTCGGGAAAGATCGTGACGACATCCAGAGTGAGCTGAGCGGTCATTGATCGAACAACCCTTCGGGCGGGTCGATGACGACCACGCCACCGGCCACGTCGACGGTGGGCACGATCGCGGCCACGAACGGGACGAGCTGCTCGCGGCCGTCCACGTCGAGGACGAGGTATTCGGCGCCGGCCAGGTTCAGCACGTCGCGCACCGGCCCGAATTCGGTGCCGGACTCGGTCCGCGCGATCAGCCCGACCAGATCCGAGGCGTAGAACTCGTCCGGATCCTCGATGGGCGGCCGGGCCGAACTGG
>JBDTXT010000293.1:0-4185 GCA_040006035.1 Pseudonocardiales bacterium
TCGAGGCCGGGCACGGCGACCAGGTCGCCTACCACTGGGAGGGCGAGCCGGGCGATACCCGCACCCTCACCTACGCCCAGCTCAAGGACGAGGTGTGCAAGGCCGCCAACGCGCTCGTCGAACTGGGTGTCAAGACTGGCGACCGGGTCGCGATCTACCTGCCCATGATCCCCGAGACGGTCATCGCGATGCTGGCCTGCGCGCGCCTCGGCGCCCCGCACACGGTGATCTTCGGTGGCTTCTCCGCCACCGCCCTGTCCGATCGCATCCTCGACTGCGACGCGCGCGTCGTGATCACCGCTGACGGTGGCTACCGCCGCGGCGCGGCCTCGGCGCTCAAGCCCGCGGTGGACGAGGCTCTGGCCAAGTGCCCCGACGTCCGCTGCGTCCTCGTCGTGCGCCGCACCGAACAAGACACCGAGTTCAGCGAAGGCCGCGACGTGTGGTGGCACGACATCGTCGACCGCCAGTCCACCGAGCACGCGCCAGAGTCCTTCGACTCCGAGCACCCGCTCTACGTCATGTACACCTCAGGCACCACCGGCAAACCCAAGGGCATCCTGCACACCACCGGCGGCTACCTGACCCAGGTTGCCTACACCCACCACGCCGTGTTCGACCTCAAGCCGGACTCGGATCTGTACTGGTGCGGAGCCGACATCGGCTGGGTCACCGGGCACAGCTACATCGTCTACGGGCCACTGGCCAACCGGGCGACGTCGTTCATGTACGAGGGCACGCCCAACACGCCCGATGAACACCGTTGGTTCCAGATGATCGAGAAATACAAGATCAACATTCTGTACACGGCACCGACCACGATCCGCACGTTCATGAAATGGGGCGAGGACATCCCCAACGCCCACGACCTGACCTCGCTGCGGCTGCTCGGCTCCGTCGGCGAGCCGATCAACCCCGAGGCCTGGATCTGGTACCGCCGTGTCCTCGGCGGCGACAAGGTCCCGGTCGTCGACACGTGGTGGCAGACCGAGACCGGCGCCATCATGATCAGCCCACTGCCCGGCGTCACCGAGACCAAGCCGGGTTCGGCCACCAAGGCGCTGCCCGGCATCAGCGCGGACGTTCTCGACAACGACGGCAACTCGGTGCCCGACGGCGGCGGCGGATTCCTGGTCCTGACCGAGCCGTGGCCCGCGATGCTGCGCGGCATCTGGGGTGACCCGGAGCGCTACCAGGAGACGTACTGGTCGCGCTTCGCCGACCTCGGCTATTACTTCGCCGGAGACGGCGCGAAGAAGGACGACGACGGAGATCTGTGGCTGCTGGGCCGGGTCGATGACGTAATGAACATCTCCGGGCACCGCATCTCGACCACCGAGGTCGAGTCGGCACTTGTCTCGCACCCGTCGGTGGCCGAGGCGGCGGTCGTCGGCGCGACGGACCCGGTCACCGGCCAGGGCATCGTGGCTTTCGTGATCCTGCGCGGCGGCGGGCCGACCGAGGACGCCGAGGGCGCCGAACTGGTCAAGACGCTGCGCAACCACGTGGCCACCGAGATCGGGGCCATCGCCAAGCCCCGGCAGATCATGATCGTGGCTGAGCTGCCCAAGACGCGCTCGGGCAAGATCATGCGGCGGCTGCTGCGCGACGTGGCCGACCACCGTGAACTGGGCGACGTGACCACCCTGACCGACTCGTCGGTCATGGACCTGATCGGTGAGAAGATGCCGTCGGCGCCGGCTGAGGATTGAGCTCAGCCCAGCCGTTTGGCCAGCGCTACTGCGTCGAAAGGCGCGTGCACCTTGACGTCGTTGTCGAAGTACACGTAGGCGTCGCGGTCCTCGCTCATCCACTTTCGGATATTCGCGGCCCATGAGTCCAGCGCCTCGTCGGAGTACCCGCTGACGTAGAGCTCCTTGTCGCCGTGCAGGCGGACGTACGCAAAGTCGGCGGTCACTTCAGCGATCAACGGCCACTTGCCCGCGGTGTCCGCGACCACCACGGCGATGTGGTGTTCACGCAGCAGTTCTGTGAACGCCGGCGTCTTGAAGCTGTCGTGGCGCACCTCGATAGCGTGCCGCAGCGGGCGGTCGGCGTCGGTGTCGGTCAGGGCACGGTCCTTGAGCCGCTCGTCATGGCGGCGCGCCAGCCAGGCCGCCTCGCCCGTCGAACGCGGCAGGTTCGCGAAGAACTCGGCGAGCCGCTCTGGGTTGAAGCCGAAATTCGGCGGGAGTTGCCACAGGAACGGGCCGAGTTTGCCGCGCAACGCGAGCACGCCCGAGGCGAAGAAGTTGGCCAGCGACACCTGAGGCTCACGCAACTTCTTCAGGTGCGTGATGAACCGGCCGCCCTTCACCGAGAACACGAAGTCGTCGGGGGTCTGGTCGTGCCAGGTGCGATAGCTGCTGGGCAGCTGCAGCGAGTAGAACGAGCCGTTGATCTCGATCGAGGAAAGCTGGCTGGCCGCATAGTTCAGCTCGGCCCGCTGCGGCAGGCCCTTCGGATAGAACACCCCGCGCCACGGGGGGTAGGTCCATCCGGAGATCCCGACCCGCGCGTCGCCAGCCACCGACTCATCATGCCCGGATCCGCACGCGTGCTGTGAGGATTCCGGCCCCGGGCCGAATCGTCGTCGGACCGAGCCTGCGCATCACGTCGATCAGCCACTCGTCGACGCTGAGCACCTCGGCCCGGATGAACCTCGTCCCGAGGGCAACACAGTCAGCCAGCTGCCGCGACAGTAGTTGCCCGCCGACGCCATGACGCTGCCACCGGTCCTCGACCAGGACGCCCAGCTCGCGGGTGTGCGGCGCAATTTCGGCCGCGCTGGCGAAGCCGATCACCTCGTCGTCGTGCCGCGCGACCACCGCGATGTGCTCGTCGTTGCCGGTGACCATGGCCGAGAGATAGGCCGCCGGGAACGAGCGGAGGTGCCCGTGCCATCGGTGATAGGTCGTGACCGGTGAGCAGCGGGCATACATCGCGAGCAGGTCGTCGACGTCGCAGGGGAGCAGTCGACCCACCTTCATCGGTGCGGTGGGACGCTCTATGACCAGTGTCATAAGACTGGATTACCACCCGCCGGACTCCGGCGCCAGATATCCGTGCTATGACATACGTCATGACGTCGAACAGCCCCCGTATCCGCATGGTGGAAAGCACCGCAATGCTCCTTCGCGAGCATGGCGTGACCGGCACCGGCATGCGCGACATCGCCGAACACGCACAGGCACCGCGCGGCTCACTGCAGCACTACTTCCCGGGCGGCAAGGACCAAGTCGTCAGTGAAGCGTTGGTCCTGGTCGGCGATCAGGCCACCGGTTGGCTGGCGAAGGTGCTTGCCGCCGATGACCCCATGCCGGCCCGCAGCGTCGTGGCCAAGATGTTCGAAGGCTGGCAGCGGGCGTTGACGGCGTCGGACTATCTCGCCGGGTGCCCGATCGTGGCCACGGTCACCGACGCGGTCGCCAACGACCAGCTCCGCGGCGGGGCAGCGCAGGCTTTCGACCGCTGGGCCGTCGCGCTGACCGCCGCCCTGTTTCGCGGGGGGCTTAGTAAGCCGCGGGCCGCGCGCAGCGCGCTACTGGCGATCAGCGCGCTCGAGGGTGCGATCGTCTTGGCCCGGGCGCAGCGCTCGCTCACCCCGTTGAACGATGTCGCTCGTGAGCTGGATGAATACCTCGCTGGCGTGCTCGCGCCGACGGGCTAGAACACGAGGTTCTCGCCCGGGCCCTGGCCCGGCGCGTCTGGGAAGGACGAGGCTGCGCGGAATGCGTCCTGCAGCGTCGTGAGCCCGTCGTAGAGCGGCTGGCGGTGCTGATCGCCCAGATAGTCCTGCGCGGCCGCGATCAACCCGGCCAGTGCTGTGATCAGCGCGCGGCCCTCCACCAGATCGAGTTGCGGCTCGCCGTCCGGAGCCAGGCCCAGCTTCTCGGCCGCGGCGCTGATCAACAGCACCGCGGCCTCGGTGATCACCTCGACCGCGGGGATCGTGGCCAGATCGCTCACGACGCCGTCCTCGAGGCGGTCGAAGCCGTGCTCGGGCAACGGGATCGCGTCGGTCGGATGCGCGCGCGATGCACTTCCGGGAATGCCGCGGGCCGGGTCGGGCTTGATTGCTGCGGTCGCGGATTTTGAGGCGGGTTTTGAGTCAGCGTCAGCCACGCTGTTACCCTGTCATTGCGACCAGCCTCCGCCTTCGGCGGGGGTGTGCAAGCGGAAGCC
>JBDTXT010000294.1:0-4178 GCA_040006035.1 Pseudonocardiales bacterium
CTCACTCATGGCCTCGAACGCGTCCACGTGGCGCTGGACGTTCTCGCGGCACCTGCCGTTGAACTCGGCGATGCCGTAGGCCTCGATGTCGGCCTTGCCAGTGAAGCCGAGTTCCTTCTCGACCGCCAGTTCGACCGGCAGGCCATGGCAGTCCCAGCCGGCCATCCGCGCTACGTGGTAGCCCTTCATCGTCTTCCAGCGCGGGAAGACGTCCTTGAACACCCGCGCCTCGACGTGGTGGGTGCCGGGCATGCCGTTCGCGGTGGGCGGTCCTTCGTAGAATGTCCAGGCCGGGCCGTGTGCGGTCTGCTCCAGGCTGCGGGCGAAGACCCGGTTCGCGCGCCAGTAGTCGATGACCTCGTGGTCGAGCTTGGCCAAATCGACGTGCGCACTGAGTGGCTCGTAGCCACTGCGCGGTGCCGGGTCGGTCACGGGGGGTGCTCCTTCGAGTCGGTCGGACTCGAGGGACGACGCCGCCTGGTGAGCCAGGAGATGCCGCGGTACCACCCTCGTTGACGCGTGCTGCCGGTGCGCCCACTTCGTTCACTCATCCGGCTCTACTGAGACCCGTGGTGGCAGGCCCGTTCTTCCGGTACTCAGAGGTGATTTCGCGCAGCGGGTCCGCCCCCTGGGCTCACACCGTCCCCAGGTCGCTTCGGGCCGAACGTCGCGGCTACTTGTCCTCGTCGTCGCGCTCTCATCCTAGCCAGCCGGGGCGATCGTCGTGGTGCAATTTGCGAACGGCATCGATGCTGTCCCCAGGTGCTACCCACCGCTCATCCCCGACGCGGCAGATGCACTGTGACGGTGGTCCCGACGCCGACCTCGCTACGCACGTCGATCTGACCGGCGTGCGCCTGCACCAGGTGTTGCGTGATCGCCAGGCCGAGACCGCTGCCGCCGCTGCGGCGACTGCGCGACTTCTCCGCGCGCCAGAACCGGTCGAAGACGTGCGGCAGGTCCTGCGCGTCGATGCCGACCCCGGTGTCGGTCACCACGAAGCACACCCCGCCCTCGGTCGCCGTCGCTCGCAACTCGACCCTCCCGCGGTCGGTGTAGCGCACCGCATTCGCGACGATGTTGCCGAGCATCTGCCGTAGCCGAGCCGGGTCGGCATGCAGCACGAGGTCGCCCCTCGTGCGGGTCTCGAAGGCCAAGCCCTTCGCCGCTGCGGTGGCCTGGTGGATGGTGGCGACCTGTGCGACGGCATCGCCCGCGTCGATCGTCTCGGGGTGGATCGGCATCCGGTCGGCGTCGAGCAGGGCCAGGTCCTGCAGGTCATCGATGATCGACTGCAACAGACGGCTCTCGTCCAGCAGCGAAGCCACCAGTTCCGGTTCGGCGCTCGCGATCCCGTCCTGGATCGCCTCGAGCCAACCCCGGATATTGCCCAGCGGCGTACGCAGTTCGTGGGCGACGTCGCTGATCATGTCCTTGCGGCGCTGCTCGGCCACGTCGAGCTGGCTGGACATGAAGTTGAACGAACTGGCCAGCGTGGCCAGCTCCCGGGTGCGCGACTGTCGCAGCTGGGCCGGGCGTTCACCGCGGGCGGTGCGCTCGGCCGCGGTCGTGAGCGCCCGCAGCGGCCGGATCAGGCCGCTGGCGGCGGCGACACACACCAGCACGGTCAGCAGCAGGATCACCGTCGATGCGGCGACGATGCGCCGCAGACCCTGCCGTGACAGTCCGCGCTCGGGCTGGGTGGCCACTGAGCCGGAGATGAACACCAACGCCGGCGGTGCTACGTACTTGATGAGCACGGCCCGCCGGGCGTCCTCAACGCAACCCTTGCGCTCGCCCGTGCCGACCACATCGTCGAGCTGTTGCTGGAAGGTCGGGCTGACTACGTCAATGAACGTGGTCGGCGCAAGCGGTGGAACGGAGCCCGCCGGCGTCGTCTTGTCCCGACTGACTACCTGCAGGTCGATGCCGTGTTTAGCCAGGCACGGGGCAGCCTTGTGCAGCAGTGCCGCGGCCGCCGCCTGCTCGGTCGCGGTGGCGAAATTGAGATCGGGCTCGTCACAGAGCCCGTCCACGTCGATAAATTCAGCCGGCCGGGTCAGGACATAGGAACGCCGGTTGGGCAGGGCGGCCACCGAGGCGCTCACGCCGTAGTTGTTGCCCAGACAGGCCGCCTGCCGGGTGGCCGCCGCCTTGATCCGCCGCACATCGTCTGACGTCAGCGCGAACGGCCCGACCGCGCGGGCGTCGACCCCGTCGATCAACGCCGCACGGGTGAGTGCGGCGTCCGGAGCCAGTGGGTTGACCGTGGCGGCGGGCCGCGCATTGGCGGCCAGCCTCGACCCGGGCGAGGCCGAATCGGCCAGGACGGTTCGGCCGATCGTGGTCACGGTGATCCGCCGGCCGGCCTTGGCGGCCAGCGCAGTCACGCGGGACCCGACCCCGCTCCAGCCGGTGTGCGTCGCGGCGTAGCCGAGCAGGGCGTCATAGATCGTGGCGTCGGCTGAGACGTTCTGCGCGTACTGCTCCTGGATCGACGCTGAGGTACTGGTCGTGGTGATCCACGCCGTCGTCGCGATCGACGCGGCCGCTACGACGACACTGATCGCGATCAGCCGGACGCGCAGGCTAGGGCGTCGGCGACGCATGGGCGAATCCGTCGGCGAGTTTGTAGCCGACCCCGTAGACAGTGACGATCAACTCCGGCCGACGGACATCGGCTTCGACCTTCTTGCGCAGGTTCATGATGTGTGAGTCGACGGTGCGTTCGGTGAGGTAGTCCGCGCCGCCGTGGACCTGCTCGAGAAGTTGCCGCCGGGTCAGGACCTGTCCGGGTCGGGTGGCCAGGCGATGCAGCAACTCGAACTCGACCGGCGTGCAGTCGACCGCTCGGCCGGCGACGAATACCTCGTGCCGCACAGGATCGATCCGCAGCGGACCGACGGTGATCGTGGCGCTCGGGCCGCCCGTGGCACTCGCCGCCCGCCGGGTACGGCGCAGCACGACGCGGACCCGGGCGACGAGTTCGCGGGGGCTGAACGGCTTGGTGACGTAGTCATCGGCTCCCAGGTACAGGCCGAGCAGCATGTCGTTCTCGGTCGAGCGGGCCGTCAACAACACGATCGGGATCCCGCCGTCGCCGCCCAGTTCACGGCACACGTCCAGGCCGTCGAGTTCGGGCATCATCACGTCGAGCACCAGCAGGTCCGGACGCCGCTTGGCCACGCTGGCCAGCGCGGCCCGGCCGTCGCCGACCACCGTCACTTCGAAGCCGTCACCCTCGAGGTAGCGGCGCAAGAGTTCGGCCTGCATCGGGTCGTCGTCGGCGACCAGCACATGGTCAGCCATGATCGCCGCCTCTCCGCTGGACGCCGTGCGCTGTGCGCGACGCGGGCGCCGGGGTCGGCGCTACCCCCACTACGGCGACATCGTGCCACAGGCAAAATACGAGCAATGTCCAGATTTTGCGGGGGTGGTCGCTGAACGGCTTGATCCAGCCGCGCGGTGCCCCAGTGGTGCTAGGCCGCTGCGAGCGCCTCGGTGTCGCCGTCGGTGTGGCGAAGCTCGCGCCGAACTCGGCGCGCAGTTGCTCAGCCGCTTCGCCCGCCCGGCTCAGACAAACCAGGAAACCGCACACGAGGAGGATGTTCCTTCACAAGTGTGGAGAACCTGTCCAGGTGCCGTGACCAACTCATGGCCCTGGCGCGACTTGCCCCGTTTTGTGCCCTATAAAACGGGCATACGGGCGTGGTCGATGCTGGAGCCAGTCGTCTCGGCGCATACTCCGGGTGAGGTGGCAGACTGCCTGCTCACGGGTTCGGGCACCGGCCCCACGGCGTGGGAGGTGGCGGAGAGGCACTGAGACCCATATATTTGCCGCCTTTGCAGGCGCGGGTGGCCGACTCCGGCCCCGAACTGCCGTTCTGATGACGAGAGGGGTGGCCATGGCCGCCGTAGGACGCATAGGACGGGCGCTGCGCCGAGTCAGCGGGACCAAGTCCGCTCCGAGGCTCGCCGCCACGCGCGCGGCTGCGCCGGCGACGAAGGCTGCCGCGGCCAGCACGGCCCAGGCCAAGAAGGCCGTCCCGGCCAAGAAGGGTGCGCCCATGACCAGAGCGATATCGGCCAAGAAGGCTGCGCCGGCGAAGAAGGTCGCGGCGAAGAAGGCCGCGCCGGCGAGGAAGGCCGCGCCGGCGAGGAAGGCCGCGCCGGCGAGG
>JBDTXT010000295.1:0-4152 GCA_040006035.1 Pseudonocardiales bacterium
GATGCGACCGTGCTCGGCCAGCAGCGAGGCGACGTGCGCGTGATGGTGTTGGACGAGCAGTAACGCCGGCTCCCCCGGACCTCCGGCGTGGCGCTCGGCCCAGGTGCGGGTGAGGTAGGAGGGGTGCGCGTCCGCCGCGAACACCTGCGGTCGCACCTGGTGCAGAGTCGTCAGCTGCTCGACCGCCCGCTCGAAGGCCCGTGTTGTGTCGAGGCTGCCCATGTCGCCGATATGCGCGGAGCAGAACGCATTAGCGCCGTCGATGAGGCAGCAGGTGTTCTTCAGCTCGGCGCCGACTGCGAGCGTGGCCGGCAGCCCTGGCACGAGGCCCACGGGCAGCGGCGCGTAGCCCCGCGAGCGCCGGATCGGCAGTTCGTGCCCGTCGACGACACGAACGACCGAGTCGTCGCAGGGCACGTGAATCGGCCGGTCGTGGGTGAGCATCGCGTCGGCCAGCGCCGGGAGCCGCCCCGCGGCGTCGATGTCGTCGAAGCACAGCGGCTCGTCACTGATGTTGGCGCTGGTCATGACGAGCAGGTCGGGCGCCTCGACGTCAGACCCAGGCACCGCCGCCAGCAGCAGGTGATGCAGCGGCGCGCTCGGCAGCATCACCCCGAGCAGCGGGTTGCCAGGAGCTACCGAATCGGCGACCGGTGCGTCGTCGCGGCGCTGCAGGAGCACGATCGGGCGGGCCGCACTGGTGAGGATGCTCTGCTCGTCGTCCTGCAGGTGCGCCAAGCGGCGGGCAGCGGCCAGGTCACGGGCCAGCAGCGCAAACGGCTTCTGGTCGCGGGCCTTGCGCTGACGTAGCCGGGCGATCGCGGTGTCGTCGTCGGCGCGACAGGCGAGGTGATAGCCGCCGACGCCCTTGACCGCGACGATCATTCCTGCGGCCAGCGCCCGCTGGGCGGCGACGAGCGCGGCGTCGGCGCCCTCGACACGGGTCGGGCCGCACTCGAACCACAACACCGGCCCACAGTCCGGGCAGGCGACGGGTTGCGCGTGAAACCGTCGGTCAGCCGGATCGTCGTACTCGCCCGCGCACGCGGCGCACATCGGGAACCGGGCCATGGTGGTGGCCGGCCGGTCGTAGGGCAAGTCCTGGATGATCGTGAAGCGGGGGCCGCAGTCGGTACAGGTGATGAACGGGTGCCGGTAGCGGCGATCGGCGGGATCGAACAGTTCGCTCAGGCAGGCGGGGCAGGTGGCGACGTCGGGCGGGACGAGCGTGCGGGCCGCTCCGGCGCCGCCTCGACTGGCCACGACGGTGAAGCCGGCGTCGAGGACGGATGTGGCCGCGATGGGCTGGACGTCGATGGTGGCGACAGCTGCGAGGGGTGGGGCTTCGATCGGCAGCCGTCGGGCGAACTCGGCCAGCGCCGAATCCGTGCCCTGCACCTCGGCGAAGACAGCCAGAGCGTCGTTACCGACGAAGCCACTGAGGCCGAGTTCACTGGCCAGCCGATGCACGAAGGGGCGAAAGCCCACGCCCTGGACGACCCCCGTGATCCGGAAGCGTTTTCGCTGCTCCGCAACGGCGCGCTGGGCGACATCTGCTCGGGTTGCCACCGTCACCCGGTGGCTCCGACGGCAGGCAGCCACCGTGACGAACCGTCATTCAGATCGCTGCTCATCTGACGCCCCCGGGGGTAGACAACTCAGTATCCCCAAGCTCCGGAATCCGTCAATGTCAGATGGCTGGATTTCTACCAGCATGGGCTGACTCTCCTGGCGGCACGGTTGGGTCGGCTCGGCCTTTCTGGCCCGCGAAATTGCTTGACGCGGTTCCCCTCGCGCTCACCGAACTGCAGGCCTGAGCTGCTGACTAGTAGTGCTGACGACCGGCATCTGGCCGGCCCGGCTCACTGGCGATCGCAGACAGACCTAGGTCTCGTCGGGTGCCGCCGCTAATGGCTGAGCGCCTCGCGTACGCCGCTGGGCGCGCGATGCGGTGTCGGCTCGCCCGTCCGGCGCCCGCCGCGGCTGAGGGTTGAGCAGCTCGGGCGCGATCGTGAGCGCGCCGGTCTCGGTAACGTCGCCGGCGATCTCGCGCAGCTTGCGGTGGGTGTGCTGGCTGGCGGTGCGCAGTTTCTCGAAGGCCTGCTCGGCGGTCACGTGATCGGTGGCCATCAGAATGCCGATGGCCTGCCCGATCTCGCGGTTGGTCGCCAGTGCCTCCTCCAGGTTGCTCGCCCGCGTGAGTTGCTTCTTCAACGCAGCGCCGAGCGTCTCCAGACGCAGCTTGGCCACAGCCTGCTCAGCGAGCAGCCGGCCCACCAGCGCATCTGCATGGGTGGGTCGGCTCGGATCACGCCAGGTGCACGTGATCTTCCCCGCTACGGGCGGCTCCCCGGCCGCCGGCTCAGGGCGCACGGCGATCACCATGCAGCCTGGGCTGGACCCGACTTCCGCGTGCTTGGCGCCGTTGGTGCGCGTGCCGTCGACAGTGCCCGGTGCGGTGGCGCCGTCAACGTGACCGGCTCCGTCCGCTGAGGGCGGATACGTCGCGCTGAAATCACCCACCCCTTCGGCGACGAGATCGAATTGCAGCCCATCACAGAAGGCGGGGACGCATGCCGCGGCCAGGTCGGTGAACAGTTCCAGCACGTCGATCGGGGGCAGATCGCTCGCGCGGTGGGTAGCGCCGTTGCTCGCCACAGCGACTGATTGCGGGCGGACGGTTTGGGCAATTTGTGGCCCGTCAGCAACCTGGTGCTGACGTTGGCGCGGCTCGCTCATGCGGGGCTCCGACGGCACATCGGGGCTGCTGGCGCAAATCGGGTTGCCACCAGGGACCGCATGATGGCGCGGTCAGGCTGTTTTTCCAACCGCTCGGGACCCTACGTCGGCAGTGTGGCGATGGCAAGTGACGACCTACCGCGTGCCAACCGAGCCACGGGGTACCCAACGGTGGGTTGTTCGGGCTCGTGGCAAGCGGCTTCGGGCCAATAGGCGTTGAATCGGGTCGCTGCCGCGTGCGGCCGTAGAGTAAGAAGCGTCGCGGGATACATCGTGTGCACTGACGATCCTGACGTGCACCGTCCTACGGAGTTGGAATCGCTGGGCTTGGCCCAGGTCAGGCCGCACTGTATGGACGGGTTCGACGATTACGAAGCACGCACCATGGACGTCGAAGCGCTGCAGGAGCTATTGCTGCGCACCGAGACCCTCGAGGACTTCCTGGGCGAACTCGCGATCCGTGCGGCACTCGAGACCGAGCACCGCTGCGCTATCACTGTCCGTGACGATCAAGGCCGCCCGTACACCGTCGCCACCAGCGACGAACTGAGTCAAACGCTGGACGAGTTGCAATACGCCGAGGGCGAGGGACCCTGCCTCGAAGCGCTCGACAATGGCGTTCCGGTGTTTGTCACCGACATGGCCACCGAGACCCGCTGGGCTCCCTACCCTGAGCACGCGCTCAAGATCGGCGCCCGGTCATCGATGTCCTACCCGCTGTTCAGCGGTGAAAACGCCATCGGTGCGCTGAACCTGTACGCGTTCGAGCCGCTGAGCCCAGGTCCGTCCATGCAGGCCAGAGCCGCGCACATCGCTGAGCACGCGGCCGGTGCCGTGGCCATCGCGCTGCGCATGGCCGAGCACAGCAAGGCGATCGACAACCTGCGCACCGCGCTCACTTCTCGTAGCACCATCGACCAGGCGATCGGCATCCTGATGGCCCAGCAGCGCTGCGACGCCCGCGCCGCGTTCACGCTGCTCCGCCAGGCCTCGCAGGGACGCAACATCAAACTGCGCGAGGTGGCCGCGGGCATCGTGACTGCGGTGGAACAAAGAGCACCCGGTGCCGAGCCACCCGGCCGCTACTGAGCGCCGTTCCTTTCACGCAGCGTTGGCAGCAGTTCACCCTCGGCCCAGTCCAGGAACGCCGGCTGCGTGTCGCCGCCGATCTGGAGGCCCGCGACGTCCATGCGGGCGGCGGCTGAGCGTATGCCGTGGCGCACCTGTGTCCCGCACGCACGAATGGAACAATGCGACCCATGGTGTCCACGCAAGCGCACAACAGCGCTGCTCGAACACCGCCGACCCGCCGCTTCACCGGGCTGCTGCCGCACCGGATGCTGCACTGGCGCCGGCCTGTCTGGTGGCAGGAACTCGCGATCATCGCGATCGGCTACTGGCTCTACACCATGG
>JBDTXT010000296.1:0-4144 GCA_040006035.1 Pseudonocardiales bacterium
AGTGCATGCGCTATGCCACTACGGATTCGCCGTACGGGGTCTTCACCGGCTCCAGATCGAGACCCTCGTAGACAACTTCCCGATGATCACGGCTGCGACCAAGATCGGATTCACTCTGGAGGGCACCCTGAGACGCTCTGCCTGGGTGTCCGGCGGTTTCATCGACGAAGTCATATTGGGGTTGCTGTCGGAGGATTGGGAACCCAAGCCATGACCAGTCAAGGCCGCGCCTGGCGAGGAGAGCGCTCAGTCGGTCGGAACGAGGATCGACGGATTCGTGCGGCGCGAAGTGTCCGTCCATGCACAGCGGATAATCGTGGTTTCACGCAGTACGACGGCTCAGCGGTGTGTGCAGACACGGCGAGTTAGCGCCCGGCGCGACCAGCACGGCGCGTCGTCCTGTCAACGTCGGCGATCACCCGATCGCCGGATCACCAACTTCGTTTTAGATCGTGTTGATCGTGACCCCGCCAGGCTCGTCGCCCTTGACGACGAAGGTGCCGACCAGCTTGCTGGCCTGGAGCGCGGCTTCGAGTGCGTCGTCGGGGCCGAGGCAGAGGCCGACCAGATTGCCTGAACGCAGCATCACTCTCAGCTGGGCCGTTTGATGCGCCGTAGCGCGGCTAACGCGGTCGCGTCCGCGGTGGGTAGCGTGCGGAGGTACTTTTCCGTCGACAGGATACTGCCATGTCCCATCCGCTCCTTGACGACTTGAAGGTCGGCGCCGCCGGCCAACAGCCAAGAGGCGTGGGAGTGCCGTAGGTCGTGCAGGCGCGGACGCGGATCGCTCAAACCCGCTGCGTCGCAGCTGGGGTACCAGATGTGGTTGCGGAACCAGTCGCGCGACAGGTGGCCCTCGAGGTCGGTGTCACAGCGACGCTCGCCTCGTGGGTTGTCCAAGCCCTCGGCTCGTCGCTCGGCGCGGTAGCGGGCGAAAGCAGCCCGGCAGTGGGTGCAGCGGCACTTGCCGGCGGTGTAGGCCGAGGTCGTGCCGTGGCGATACTGGCGCCCGGCGGCGTTGGGCTCGGTTAGCCCGAGGTCGGTGACGTCGATGAGGGCTGGCCGGGTCCGGGTCTCCGAGTCGAACATGGCGAAGGTGAGCAGCAGATCGTCAGCGCCGAGCGCATGTGCGCTGATGTGTTCGACGAGTGCGGCTACCAGTTCGGGTTCGAGGGCGAACCGGCGCGGCCGCTTGGACTTGGGGTAGTGGGTGGGCAGGATGTCACTCATCCGCATCTGACCTCATGTGGCGCCCCTCTATTCGGAAGAACCTGAAGCGGCACGGCAGCGGCGGGTAGGGCCCCTGAGACGTAGCAACAACAGGGGCTGGAACGGGGCGGCACACGGGGTTTTTCGGGCCAAACAGTTGGGGTATTGACACTCGGCAGACGGTTAGGACGGCCATACAATAGGTTTCCGGAAGGTAAACAATCACCAAACCAGGAGCCAGTTTGTCGGCCACTGCTCGCCGCGAGTTCCTCGCCGACGCGACGTTGTCGCGCGCGGGTGACTGGCTCGCTGACACGCTCGCTGCTGCGTTCGGCGTGCGTGGCGAACCACCTTCGGCGCAGCGCTCGGTATGGCTCGACAGCGTCGACTGGCGCCTGCTACGTGCCGGGCTGGTGCTGCGCCAGACCGGCCGCTCCCCACGGCGGGAGCTGATGCTGGAGAGCGTGACCGGCGAGCCCATCATGGCCGAGCCGGTGAGCAACACCTGGCCCAGCATCATCGATGCCAGCCCGTCCTCGGCGCTTCGCACCCGCCTCGCTGCCACCCTCGGAGTACGGGCCCTGTTGGCCGTGGCCGAGGTGGACGTCCGCCGCACCCACGCGCGACTGGTCGACGGCGAGAACAAGACCGTCGTATACGCAACGATCGAAGACCCGCGGCAGCTCCAGCCACAACCTGCGCTGCTACCCGTGCGGATCACCCTCACCGCGGTGCGCGGGTACGAGCGTGAACTCAAACGCGCCGCAGACCTACTCTGCTCGGTCAGCGGCATCGAGCCCGCGGTCGGCTCGACCCGAGAGACCGCGTTCGCGGCAGCGGGACGTCCGGCCGGTGAATACTCCACCAAGGTCGACGTGCAGTTGGACGCTTCGGCGCCCGCAGCCCGTTCGGTGGCCACCATCCTGTTGCGCTGGCTGGACATCGTCGAGGCCAACCTCGCCGGGTGCTCGGCCGACATCGATACCGAGTACCTGCACGACATACGCATCGCGGGGCGCCAGACCAGGACCTTGCTGAAGTCTCTCGGCGACGTCTTGCCGCCAGGCATAGCGGAGCGCTTCGCCGGCGAGTGGCGGTGGCTGAGCACGCTCACCACCCCGACCCGCGACCTCGACGTCGTCCTGCTGGGGCTGGCCGGGCGAAGCGACGCGTTCGACATCAGCGGTTTGAGCGGGTTGGAACCGCTGCGCAACGACCTGGCTCGGCAGCGGCGCACTGAGTTTCGCCGGCTGCGCACCGGCCTCGCCTCGCCACGCCTGACTGCCCTCCTGCGGGACTGGCGGACGGCGCTGACTGAGATCGACCCAGCAGCTGCGCCGGAGGTGCGGACCGATGATGTTGCAGTGCATCGGCTGGGGCGCGCCCATCGGCGGGTCGTCAAGAACGCCACGATGATTACGTCCGAGTCGAGCGCCGAAGCCGTGCACGACCTGCGCAAGCGGTGCAAGGAGCTGCGATACCTCCTGGAGGCGTTCGCGTCGCTCTACGACGAGAAGGCTCGTCGCCGAGTGGTGAAGGACCTGAAATACCTGCAGGACCAGCTCGGCGACGTTCAGGACGGCCACGTTCACCGCAGCATGTTGACGGCGTTCGTCCATTCCACCGCGGGCGGCCCGGCGCCCGCGGCCACGGTACTTGCGGTCGGTGCTCTGATCGATCGGCTCGACACCCGACGGCATCGAGCGCACGCGGAGCTCGCCGGCGCGTTGCGGCGGGTCACGGATGCGAAGATCGTCGCCCGGCTGAGTCTGCGGACCGAGGTCGCGGCGTGAGGATTCTCGCCACCTACAACATCAAGGGTGGCGTCGGGAAGACCTCGACTGCGGTGAACCTTGCCTATCTGGCTGCTCGTGGCGGCGCCAGGACCTTGCTGTGGGACCTGGATCCTCAAGCGGCCGCGACCTACGTCTTTCGCATCCGGCCACGCGTCAAAGGTGGGGGCAAGCGGGTCATTCGTGGCAGCCGGCCACTGGAGGGTGCCATCAAAGGCACCGACTTCGTGAACCTCGATCTACTGCCGGCCGATTTCAGTTACCGCCACATGGACCTCATGCTCGACGCGGCGCGCAAGCCGACGCGCCAACTCGGCCGGGTGCTCGAGCCGCTCGCCGACGACTACGACGTCGTGATCATGGACTGCCCGCCGAGCATGTCGCTCGTCTCTGAGAATGTGCTGCGGGCATGCGACACCGTCCTGGTTCCGCTCATCCCCACGACGTTGTCGGTCCGCACGCTCGACCAGTTGACCAACTTCGTGGCCGACAGCAATGGCCACCGACCGACGATGCTCGGGTTCTTCTCCATGGTCGACCGGCGCAAGCGCCTGCACCGGGAGATAATGCAGACCTTGTCTGCACAGCGCCACGATCTGGCCGCGACGGATATTCCCGCGCTGTCGGTCATCGAGCAGATGGCGTTTCACCGCGCCCCGGTGCCAGTATTCGCACCGCACAGCGTGGCTACCCAGCGCTACGAGGCGCTGGCTGCCGAGACCCTTCTGGCCGGCCCCTGATCAGTGCAGGGCAGGATGAAGGTATGGACTTTGGCTACCTCGGCAACTCAGGCATGCAGATCTCGGAAATTACCTACGGAAACTGGCTGACCCACGGCTCGCAGGTCGAGAACGATGTCGCGACCCAATGCGTGCGGGCCGCGCTGGACTCCGGAATTACGTCGTTCGACACGGCCGACGCCTACGCGAACGGCAAGGCCGAGGAGGTCCTCGGTACCGCCCTGAAGGGTGAACGCCGCGAGTCACTCGAGGTGTTCACCAAGGTGTACTGGCCGGTGGGGCCCGACCCCAAGGGCAAGAACGACACGGGCCTGTCGCGCAAGCACATCATGGAGGGCATCGACGGGTCGCTGCGCCGCCTGCAGATGGACTACGTCGACCTCTACCAGGCACACCGCTATG
>JBDTXT010000297.1:0-4143 GCA_040006035.1 Pseudonocardiales bacterium
GGCTGGAGGGCTCCGGCGCGGTGTTCGCCGAGAACCAGGCGCTGCGCTGGATCGCCGACCTGGCCGGGCTGCCCGCCGAGTCGGGCGGGGTGTTCGTGCAGGGCGGGACGATCGGCAATCTGTCCGCCCTCGTGGCCGCGCGCGAGGCGGCGATGCACCAGCGCGGGGGCCGGCCGAAGCGCTGGGCCGTATGCGTCACCGGGGAGACGCATTCGTCGGTGAAGCACGCACTACGGGTCGTCATGGACGTCGACGTGGTCGAGGTGCCGGGCGACTCCCGAGGGCGGATGTGCGCCCCGGCCCTGCGCACGACCCTCGCCGCCTTGAGCGGGGAGCAGCGTGATGGCATTTTCGCGGTCGTCGCGACCGCCGGAACGACGAACCTCGGCGTGGTCGACGACATCGCCGGGCTGGCCGACGTCGCGCAAGACAACGGCTGGTGGCTGCACGTCGACGGCGCCTACGGCGGCGCTGGGCTGGCTGCGCCGAGCGTGCGCGGACTGTTTGCCGGCGTCGAGCGGGCCGACTCGTTCATCGTCGATCCCCATAAGTGGCTGTTCGCCCCGTTCGACTCGTGCGCATTGCTCTACCGCGACCCGGTGCAGGCGCGGGCCGCGCACACCCAGCACGCCGGATATCTGGACCCGGTGAATGTCGAGGGCGAGTGGAACCCGTCCGATTTCGCGATCCAGCTCACCCGGCGGGCCCGTGGGCTGCCGTTCTGGTTCTCCCTCGCCGTGCACGGAACCGACGCCTACTGCGCTGCGCTTGAGCAGACGCTCGCCGTTGCCCGGGCCGGGGCGGATCTCATCCGCGGGGCCGAGCACGTCCGGCTGCTGGTCGAGCCGGATCTGACCGTCCTGATCTTCGAGCGCATCGGGTGGGAGGTGGCCGACTACGCGGGATGGGGTTCGCGACTGCTGGCCGAGCAGGTGGCGTTCGTGACCCCGACCCGCCACGCCGGACAGGTATGCACCCGGTTCGCGATCGTCAATCCGTTGACGACGGTCGACGACCTCGCGTTGATCATCGACTCGATGCGCTGACCAAGCCCCCCAATTTCGGTTGCGCCTCTCGCTGCGCCCGAAACCCATGCCACCCGGCCACCGGCCGGACCTAGACTCGATGCATGACCGACGAGCGCGACGACGCGACGACTGCCCTGCCCGAGGCGAAACCGGCGGTGGCCGAGTCGAACTCCTATGACATCCCGTTGGCCGAGCACCTGCGCGCGGCGATTGCCGCGGAATGGGACCCGGCTGCCCCGATGCCGCACTCCGCCCGCCCCGACGGTGCCCCCTACGCCGCGCGGCGGCGGCAGAGCCTGTCCCAGCAGTTCCCCGGCCAGCTCATCGTCGTCCCTGCAGGCAACCGCACGGTGCGCGCCAACGACACCGACTACCCCTTCCGTGCGGCGAGTTCCTTCACCTGGCTCACCGGCGAGACCGAGGCCGACGCGGTACTGGTGATGGCTCCGAGTGCCTCAGGGCACGAGAGCACGCTCTACGTCCGCGAGTTTTCCCAGCCCGGCGAGATCGCCTACTTCACCAGCCGGACGCACGGCGCGGTCTGGGTCGGCAACGTGCCCAACGTCGCCGACACCGCCGAGGTGCTCAAGCTGAGCGCCCGTCCGCTGAGCTCCCTGGCCGAAGATCTCGGGCAGTTTCGCTCGGCTGAGACGGCAGTGCTCACCGGCGTCGACTCGAGTGTCGACTCGCTGCTGCCGTCCGGCACCGGCGAGCGCCTCGGCCAGATCCTCGATGAGCTGCGCCTGATCAAGGACGAGTGGGAGATCGCCCGCCTGAGGCACGCATGCGAGGCCACCGCCCGCGGCTTCGCGGATGTGGCGCGCGAACTGCCCAACGTGATCGGCCGCACCGACATCCGCGGCGAACGCTGGCTCGAGGGCACTTTCTCGCGGCGCGCCCGGCTCGAGGGGAACCAGGTGGGTTACGGCTCGATCGTCGGCGCCGGCACCCACGGCACCGTGCTGCACTGGTGGCGCAACCACGGCACGGTCGAGCCGGGTCAGTTGCTGCTCGCCGACATGGGCGTCGAGACCGACGAGCTCTACACCGCCGACGTCACCCGCACCATGCCCGTCGACGGCGTTTGGACGCCCGACCAGTTGCGCGTCTACCGCGCCGTGCAGGAGGCCCAGGCCGCCGGACTGGCCGAGGTGAAGCCGGGCGCTGACTTCCTCGCCCCACACCGCGCGGCCATGTGGGTGCTCGCCGACCACCTGCATAGCTGGGGCATCCTGCCCGTCACGGCCGAGGTGTCGTGTGCCGATGACCCTGAGCGGCCCGGCGCCGGCCTGCACCGTCGCTACACCCTGCACGGCACCTCGCACATGCTCGGCATCGACGTGCACGACTGTGCCCTGGCCCGCAACGAGGTCTACCGCGACGGCGCCCTCGCAGCCGGCCACGTGCTCACCGTCGAGCCCGGCCTGTACTTCCAGGTGCACGATCAGTCGGTTCCGGCCGAGCTGCGCGGCCTGGCGGTGCGCATCGAGGACGACGTTGCGGTCACCGATGGTGGGCCGGTCAACCTGTCCGAGAGCCTGCCGCGCGATCCCGACGAGGTGACCGCCTGGATGCGCGAGGTGCAGGGCACGCCAGCTCTGCCGTGACCGACTTGGTATTGCCGCCCGGTCGCGGCATCCCGGACGGGCTCGTAGTCCCCGAGGCCGAACTCGAGGAGCGTTTCAGCCGCTCCTCGGGGCCGGGCGGGCAATCGGTGAACACGACCGACAGCCGGGTCGAACTGCGCTGGGATGTCGCCACGTCCGCAGCGCTCGGCGAGCTGCAGCGCGCTCGCCTGCTCGACCGGCTCGGCCCGCGGCTGACCGACGGCGTGGTGTCGATCGTCGCCTCGGAGCACCGATCTCAATGGCAGAACCGCAGCGCCGCCCGCGCCCGGTTGAAGGCGATGCTGTCCGACGCCTTGGCGCCACCGCCACAGGCGCGACGCGCGACGCGACCGTCGCGGGCTGCGAAGCAACGGCGGCTGGACGCCAAGCGGCACCGCGGCGAGATCAAGGCGAAGCGGGCCCGGCCGCCGCTTGAATAGAGCCGTTTCAAATGGCGGCGGACCGCTTACCGTGTCAGGCTGGCTCGTCACAATCCAGCATCGAGGGGACGCGCACCGGTGAGAAACGACGAGAGCCAGGAACACGACGAGGTCACTCCCGGGCTCAGCCGTCGCCAGTTGCTGGGCATGGGCGTGGCCGCCGCGGGCGTCGCCGCGGCCGGCTCGCTGCTCAACGCCGAATCCGCCGCCGCTGGGTCGCCGGCACCTGCGGCTACCCCGACCTGGCCCACCCATCCGGCCGGCTCGACCCTGGCCCGCACGCTGCAGCACGGCCCTCCCGGCACGCTTGGTTACCGCAAGGTGGTCGCCGCGCCCGGTGAGTCGTCGCTGGTCCGTGGCGACCTCCTCGGCGGCGCCACCCGCAGCGCCGGGAATCGCGTCCCGGTGCTCTCGCTGGGCCAGCTCACCGACATGCACATCGTCGACGCGCAGTCCCCCGCGCGAGTCGAGTTCATCGACCGCCTCAACGACCCTGATTCGCCAGGGTCCGGATCGCTCCCGTTCGAGTCGGCGTACCGCCCGCAGGAGATGCTGAGCGCACACGTCGCCGAAGCCATGGTCCAGGCGCTCAATGCGCTACCCGGCGGCCCGGTCACCGGCCGGCCGATCGACTTCGCGATCAGCACCGGCGACAACGCCGACAACACCCAACACAACGAGTTGCGCTGGCACATCGACCTGCTCGACGGCCGCCAGCCGATCCGTCCCGACTCCGGCAATTTCAGCAAGTGGGAGGGCGTCGGCGGCAAGGACGACTACGACACCTCCTACTGGCATCCGGACGGCACGCCGTTCCTGGGCAGCCCCGATCAGGCACACGCGAAGTACGGCTTCCCCACGGTCCCTGGTCTGCTCAACGCCTGCCGAGCACCGTTCCAGGCCACCGGCCTGCGCACGCCGTGGTACTCCGTGTTCGGCAACCACGACGGACTCGTCCAGGGCAACGCACCGCAGCCAGAGCTGTTCAGCCTTATCTCCACAGGCGTACTGAAGGTCACCGGCCTGCCGCTAGGTCTGGATGTCACCGCGCTGCTCGCGCAGGTCGCT
>JBDTXT010000298.1:0-4141 GCA_040006035.1 Pseudonocardiales bacterium
GGTTGCAGTTCACCATCACCGTCTCGAAGCCGGCGGCCCGCAGCGCCATCGCCGCGTGCACGCAGGAGTAGTCGAACTCGATGCCCTGGCCGATGCGGTTCGGCCCGCTGCCGAGGATGAGCACCTTCGGCTTGTCCGGCTGCGCCGCGACCTCGGTTTCCTCGTCGTAGGACGAGTAGTAGTACGGCGTCGATGCCGCGAATTCGGCCGCGCAGGTGTCGACGGTCTTATAGACGGGGCGGATGCCGGCCCGCAGCCGCAGTAGCCGCACGCCGTCCTCGCCGGCCAGTTCGGGGCGCAGCGCGGCCAGCTGCCGGTCGGACAGGCCGTGCCGTTTCCCCTTACGTAGCAAGGCAGGCGTGAGCGCGGGCGCGTCGACGAGTTCGGTACGCAACTCGACGATCTGGGCTATTTGATCAATGAACCATGGGTCGATCCCGGTGGCCGCGGACACTTCGTCGACGGTCGCACCGGCACGAAGGGCCCGTTCGACGACGTACAGCCGCCCGTCGGCAGGGATCGCGGCCTGGGCCAGCAGTTCGGCCAACGGGAGGTCGTCCTCGTGCGTCGTCCAGAACCCGCCGGCCTTGGTCTCCATCGAGCGCAGCGCCTTGCCCAACGCCTCGGTGAAGTTGCGCCCGATCGCCATGGCCTCGCCGACGCTCTTCATGTGGGTGGTCAGCACCGGGTCGGCACCGGGGAACTTCTCGAAAGCGAAACGGGGCACCTTGACGACGACGTAGTCCAGCGCCGGCTCGAACGCGGCCGGGGTCATCTTGGTGATGTCGTTGGGGATCTCGTCGAGGGTATAGCCGACCGCGAGCTTGGCCGCGATCTTCGCGATCGGGAAACCTGTGGCCTTCGAGGCCAGCGCGCTGGAGCGCGAAACCCGCGGGTTCATCTCGATGACGATCATCCGCCCGGTGCGCGGGTCGATCGCGAACTGGATGTTGCAGCCGCCGGTGTCGACCCCGACCTCGCGCAGCACGGCGATACCGACGTCGCGCATGTGCTGGTACTCGCGGTCGGTGAGCGTCATGGCGGGGGCGACGGTGATCGAGTCGCCGGTGTGCACACCCATCGGATCGACATTCTCGATCGAGCACACGACGACGACGTTGTCGTGCTTGTCGCGCATCAGCTCGAGCTCGAATTCTTTCCAGCCGGTGACCGACTGCTCGACCAACACCTCGTGCACCGGGCTGGCGGACAGACCGCGCGCCACCATCGTGCGCACCTCGTCGGCATTCGTGGCCATGCCCGAGCCGAGGCCGCCCATCGTGAACGACGGCCGGACGACGACCTGGTTGCCGACAGTCGCGGCGAACGTGACCGCCTCGTCGAGCGTGTGGCAGACCAGCGACTCGGGTACCTCGGCCCCGACCGTGCGCACAATCTCCTTGAACCGCTGGCGGTCCTCGCCACGCTGGATGGCGTCGATGTTGGCGCCGATGAGTTCGACGCCGTAGCGCTCCAGCACTCCGGCCTCGTGCAGTGATACCGCGAGGTTGAGCGCGGTCTGGCCGCCGAGGGTCGGCAGGCAGGCGTCGATCGGGTGCCCGGCCGCCAACTCGGCGGCGATGACCCGTTCGACGAACTCGGTGGTCAGCGGCTCGATGTAGGTGGCGTCGGCGAACTCGGGGTCGGTCATGATCGTGGCCGGGTTGGAGTTGATCAGGCTGACCCGGAAGCCCTCGTCGCGCAGCACCCGGCAGGCCTGGGTGCCGGAGTAGTCGAATTCGCAGGCCTGGCCGATGACGATCGGCCCCGAGCCAATCACCAGGATGTGGTGGATGTCCGTTCGTCTGGGCATCTACTTCGTCTCCAGTAGCTCGACGAACCGGTCGAACAGGTACGCCGCATCGTGCGGGCCGGCCGCGGCCTCGGGGTGGTACTGGACGCTGAACGCCCTCGCGTCGCGTGCGCTGAGCCCCTCGACCACGTTGTCGTTGAGGCAGATGTGACTGACCTCGACGGCACCGAACTCGGTGTGGCTGACCCGATCCAGCGGCGCGTCGACCGCGAACCCGTGATTGTGCGCGGTGATCTCGACCTTGCCAGTGCAACGATCCTGGACGGGCTGGTTGATGCCGCGGTGGCCGTAGCCGAGCTTGTAGGTGCCGAAGCCAAAGGCCCGACCAAGAATCTGGTTGCCGAAGCAGATGCCGAAGATCGGCACCTCGCGGCGCAGCAGGTCGCGTACCGTCTCGACAGCAGGATCAGCGGTGGCCGGATCGCCCGGACCGTTGGCCAGGAACACCGCGTCGGCGCCGGTGGCCAGGACGTCGTCAGCCGAGCAGTTCGACGGCAGGACATGCGTGGTGATGCCCCGCTCGGCCATCCGGTGGGGGGTCATCGCCTTGATGCCGAAGTCCAACGCGGCCACGGTGAACCGTTGCTCGCCGAGCGCGTCGATCCGGTACGGCTCGGGTGTGCTGACCTCGGCGGACAGGTCGGCGCCGGTCATGTGCGGCGAGTTGAGCACCTTGCGCAGCAGTGCTTGGGGATCCAGGTCGGAACTCGACACCCCGCAGCGCATGGCGCCCCGCTCGCGCAGGTGCCGGGTGAGGGCGCGGGTGTCGATGCCGCTGACCCCGACGATGCCCTGGGCCACGAGTTCGTCGTCGAGCGAGCGGCGCGAGCGCCAGTTCGACGGCCGGCGGGCCGGGTCGCGCACCACGTAGCCGGCCACCCAGATCCGCCGCGACTCCGAGTCCTCGTCGTTGACACCGGTGTTGCCGATGTGCGGAGCCGTCTGCACGACGACCTGGCGGTGGTAGGACGGATCGGTGAGGGTCTCCTGGTAGCCGGTCATGCCGGTGGCGAAGACCGCTTCACCGAACGTCTCCCCCGGCGCGCCGTACGCGTCGCCGAGGAAGGTCCGGCCGTCCTCCAGTACCAGGATCGCGCTGCTCATACGCGCACCGCCTCGACCAGCGCGGCGTCGAGCACTGTCGGCCGACCGCGCAGGAACGTCGCCACTACGGCGACAGGCAGGGTGCGGCCGGCGAACGGAGTGTTGCGTGATCGCGACGCGAGGGTGTCGGGGTCGACGAGGTAGGAGCCGGCCGGGTCGACGAGGGTGAGGTTGGCCGCCTCGCCCACCTCGATCGGGCGGCCGTGACCGCTGAGCCGGCCGATCGCGGCGGGGCGCACACTCATCCGGTCGGCCACCCCGGCCCAGTCGAGCAGCCCGGTGGCGACCATGGTCTCGACGACGACGCCGAGCGCGCTCTGCAGCCCCAGCATGCCGAAGGCGGCGTCGCCGAACGCATGGTCCTTGTCATGTGGTGCGTGCGGCGCGTGGTCGGTGGCCACCGCGTCGATGGTGCCGTCGGCCAGCCCGGCCTGCAGAGCTGCGACGTCCTCGGCCGGGCGTAGCGGTGGGTTCACCTTGTAGACCGGGTCGTAGCCGGTGAGCAGGTCGCAGGTCAGCAGCAGGTGGTGCGGCGTGACTTCGGCGCTCACGTCGATACCGCGCGCCTTCGCCCAGCGGATCACCTCGACGCTGCCCGCCGTGGAGACGTGGCACACGTGCAAGCGTGAGCCGGTGTGCTCGGTGAGCATGACGTCGCGGGCGATGATGCTCTCCTCGGCGACAGCGGGCCAGCCGGGCAGCCCCAGCCGGCCGGAGACCTCGCCTTCGTGTGCGCAGGCGGCCTCGCCGGCCAGCCTGGGGTCCTGGGCGTGCTGAGCCAGCACCGCGTCGAACGGCTTGAGGTACTCCAACGCGCGCCGCATCAGCAGGGCGTCGTGCACGCACTGCCCGTCGTCGCTGAACACCCGCACCGCAGCGGCCGAGCGCGCCATGTTGCCGATCTCGGCCAACCGCTCGCCGGCCAGCCCTTTGGACACCGCGCCGACCGGACGCACGTCGACCAGACCGGCCAGTTGCCCCAGTCGGTGCACCTGCTCGACCATCTCGGCCGTGTCGGCGACCGGGTTGGTGTTCGCCATCGCGTGCACGGCGGTGAAGCCCCCCAGGGCAGCGGCGGCCGACCCGGTCGCGATGGTCTCGGCGTCCTCGCGCCCGGGCTCGCGCAGGTGGGTGTGCAGGTCGACCAGGCCGGGCAGCAGCACCAGGCCGGTGGCCTCGATCTCGACGTCGGCGGCCGGCAGATTCTCGCCGACCTGCTGGATC
>JBDTXT010000299.1:0-4116 GCA_040006035.1 Pseudonocardiales bacterium
GTGAGCGCCTCGGCCCAGATCACGACCCGGTTCGTGCGGTTTCCGCCTGGGCGGCACAACGTCCTTCTTCCGACGCGTCCCCGTTCGGCAATGGCGCAAGCGATGGCGATGTATACGCCCGCGAATATCGCACCACGGGTGGCGCTGCGGGGCCTGTGGCTGACCGCGAGGGTCGGTGGATCCCGACTCGTTCCGGGCCCACGCATCCATTGGCGGCCAGAATTACCGGTCGAGACGTTCGCCGCCCTGCGCACCGAGTGGGCCACGGCCGCCGGACGAGCCATCGAGGCGTTGGCCGTGTATGAGCGGCCCCAGGCAACACGGGCCAGTCTGGTCGTCCTGGTTTGCGCCGGCTCACGGTCGATGCTGGTACGCATCCGTCGAGACCGGGCGAGTCTCGATGTGGAGCGACGGATCAGCCTCGCTGCCGAACGGATTGCGCCAATGACCTTCCGGGTGCCGGCCGTCGTGGGCGAGGGCGAGATCGACGGGTGGCACTGGATCGGCTACGAAGTCATTTCCCGAGGACCGCATCGCCCCTACCGGGCTGACGCTGAGCCCTTGGCCGGCGACATCGAGCGACTTGTCGCGACCGTCCTGGACCGGCCGGCCGGGACACCGCACCACTGGAGGGCCGCGCACGGTGATCTCACCCCCTGGAATCTGCGACTGGTGCGCGGCCACACCTGGCTGATCGACTGGGAGGACGCCCGGTGGGCGCCTCCAGGAACCGACGCGGTGTATCTCGCCGCAACCCGGGCTGCAGTGCGACGTGGGCCTGCTGCTCCTCGTGCTCGGCCGGCCGAGCACGAGGAGGCCGCACGGCTGTGGTTAGAGACGGTACGTCGCCGCCTTGAGGTCGACGGGTCGTCAAGGCTGAACGAACGCCTCCTCGTCCTTCTGGGGCGCAAGGGAGTGGGCGGTTAGGGTGGCGCCGTGAATGAGTCGTGTTCACCCAACGCCGCGCCGGCCGGGTCGTCGAGGGGGGTGGCGATCGAGACCGGCCGGCGGGCGGTTCGCGCATATGGCATGTTGACGGCCCGCCTGCGCCCGCTGCCGGAATTTGTGATGATCGGCGCCAAGCGCGGCGGTACGACGTCCTTCTACTACGACCTGCTTGAGCATCGCCAGATTTGCCCGCTATTTCCGCCGCCGAACCGACTGCCAGGTAAGGCCAGAGCGAGCAAGGGCACCGACTTCTTCGATCAGAACTACTTCCGCGGTGAGCGGTGGTACCGGTCCTACTTCCCCACTTACGTCGCCCGGCGTCGCCAGCAACGCCGGGCCGGCGGGCCGGTGATCAGCGGGGAGGCTTCGACGTATTACATGTTCCACCCGGGCGCGCCCGAACGCGCCGCGGCTACGGTCCCCGACACGTTGATTCTCGCCGTGCTCCGTGACCCGGTGTTGCGGACCTACAGCCATTGGAAGGAGCGTCGGCGTGAGGGGCGCGAGAAGCTTTCCTTCGTTGACGCCCTGGCGGCCGAGGATGACCGGATCGGCCCGGTCGAGGACCGTTTGCGCAGCGATCCGACCTTCTACAGCTACGCCCACGAGCAGCAGTCCTACGCCCGGCAGAGCGAGTACGACCGTTCACTCGAGCGGTGGTTGGCGCACTACCCGCGCCGCCAGATCCTGGTGCTACGCAGCGAGGACTACTACCGCAATCCCGAAACTACGCTCCGGCGGGCGACCGACTTCCTCGGTCTTGAGCCACAGCCGATCGCCAGCGGGACCATTCGCGAAAAGGCCGGCGGGGAGAGCATCGACCCCGCTGTCGCAGACCGCCTGGCCGCCCGATTCGCCGGAAACAATCAGCGCCTAGAAGAGCTCACCGGACAGTCGTTCGACTGGCGCTGATAAGAGTCCGGCGGCCGTTGCGCGCGGCCCGGTGCTGGCCGCGGTGGTAGGAATTGGACAGCACCTGGGACCAGCCGGTGATCGCACTGATCGCGGCCGCTGCACTACCCGCGATGGCCACTGCCGTCGCTGACGCGCCGAGTTGGGCGGCGGAGATGCCGAAAAGCATCACCGCCCCTGCATAGGTGAGGCTGCGAATAAGCAGGGATCGAGCGGCGTGGCGCACTCTGAGCCACAGCGTGGACGTCGCGGCGATGCCGAGAGAGATGTACTCAAGGCTCGTCCAGGGCAGGACGGTTCGCGTGCCAGTCCACGTTCGGCCGAGCAGGTGCGTTCCGATTGACGAGGGCAACAGGAGCAGTACCGATGCCCAGGCGATGATGCCCACCGTGACGACGGCGGCGAGCTTTACGCAGAAGTCGAGGTCGCGGGCTCGGGCCCGTCGAGCGAGTGTCGGCGTCAGGTTCAGCGAAACGAATGCAAACAGGACATTCAACGGCCCCATCATGGCGCTGGCGCCCCGTAGGCTGCCCAGTGCGGCCGGTCCGAGGAAGCGCGTGGTTGCGATCGACACCAGGAGACCGGCTCCGGAAATCGCGATCGCGCCGATCGTGACCGACTGGGCGACGACATGGCGATCACGGAGAAGGCGGCTACCAGCGCGCAAACCCGGTGCCACGCCTAAGAAGATCACGCACACCACGAGGGCGAAGACGGCGGCGCCGAGCCAAAGCGCCAGGATTGCCGCCCCGTGCAGGCGGACCAGTCCGACCACCGCGGCGGCCATTATCACGGTCCAACTGATGTCGGAGATAAGAGCAGCGGCCGGACGTTCTACAGCGACTGCGGCGTAGCGCAGGACGTCCTGAATACAGACAATGGGCGCGGCCAGCGCGACGACGGCCGTCACGCCGACATGGTTTGTACCGTTGACCGACAGACCGACTCCCAGGACCACGAGGATGATCAGCGGACTGACGATGACGATTGCGCCGAAGGCCGCGTGAGCCTGCTCTCGGGCGACCGATCGCTCGTGAGACAGCGTGAGTTGCGTTCCGAAGAACGAACGCGACAATGTTAACAAAAACGTCAGGATGGCATAGGCGAGCGCGAATGATCCGAACGATGTCGGAGACAGGCCGTTGGCAACGGTGAGCACCATCAGCACGTTGGACAATCCGGAAAAACCTTGGTCGAAAAGCCCGACGATTCCCCGTTTCAAGCCCGAAGCCATGTTCAGTGCTGACCAAGCAACATGGCGCCCATCCCAGCGTCCCCCAGCAGCACCGCGCGAGCCGTTCGACAACCGAGATTACACGGAAGGGCCGCCGACCCAGGCGGTTGGACGAAGATGTCGATCCTTGTCAGGGGCGTCGGTATTCTGGCTGATCTCGTCCGCTCACCCCGCCTGCCGGGATCCCGTTGAACGTCTTCCCATAATCCGAAGAGGTCATTCTGTGTCGTTGTGGCTATCACTCGGCCCCGCACCGGACGAACGAAGGGCGCAGCGACCCATCCCGAGACACGGTCAAGTCCGACGTCTCGCTGACCCGCGCATGAATTGAAACCGGTCGGATCCGCGCCGATCGTTGCGCTTACTCGGGAGCCCGACCGTGATTGATCGTCGGTCAGCGAAACGCACTCCCGCACGAGTTGCGTACGATGCTCACTTGAAGACCCAACCTGTCGCGAACGGGTGGCTGTGTGCCCGCGGGATCGGCGCGCCGCCGGGAGGAAGGCCTTGACATCGCGATGAACTGGCTCGTGCTCGGCGGACTGCTGGTCTGCGGTCTGGTCGCGGTCCTTCGCCGATCGGTGTCCGCTTCCCTCCTTCTGAGCGTCGGGTGTGCGATCTGGTTGCCGCTGAACAACGAATGGAACGAAGGGCCGGTGCTCCTTGCCCTCGAGCCCGGTCACGGGTTGACCAGTATGGATTTGGTGGCCTATTCCGGTTTGGCCGTGGCTTGCTCCGTCTGTTTGACGTCCGGACATCGGCGTCTGCGTGTGCCGCTGGCCGCACTGTGTTGTTTGACCGTGGCCGCCGGACTGGCGTGCGCGTACTTCCTGTGGTCAGGGCCACCGGTACCGACGCTGGTCGGGGGCCGGCCGGGCGCGGCCGCCGGTAATCTAGGCTGAGCCCCTTTCGATTGTTGGAGAAGGGCTCTTTGTCTTGTCAGGCAAGAAAAGTGATGAGGTCTGCGCGTGTCCCTGTCGGGATTGCTCGACGCCGCCCTGGCCGACCCTGCCCTGGCCGGC
>JBDTXT010000300.1:0-4113 GCA_040006035.1 Pseudonocardiales bacterium
CGCATGGCGTTGCTGTACGGCGGATTGGTGCTGCTCGTCGGCGTCTCGCTCCTGTTCACCTCGATCGTCCTGCTGGACCGATCGATCGCCCGGCTGCCGATTTTCGACTCCTACGGTCCTATCACGACGCGCGACAAGCTGGGCCATCCGCATGCCGTCGACCCGGCTGTGATGGCCCGTCAGGCCCGCACCTCCTCGGTCGACTACCTGCTGCACACCGGCTTGATCTACTTCGCGATCATCGTGGTCATCGGCACGACGGGTGGCTATCTGCTGGCCAAGCAGGCGCTGCGGCCGATCGCGAAGCTGACCCGCACCGCCAAGCAGCTCTCCACCGACAACTTGGACCAGCGCATCAACCTCGGTGGCCCGGACGACGAGCTGCGCGAGCTCGCCGACACCTTCGACGAGATGCTTGGCCGGCTTGCCGCGGCCTTCGACAGCCAGCGGTTGTTCGTCGCGAACGCCAGCCACGAGCTGCGCACGCCACTGACGGTCATCCGCACCGAGCTCGAGGTCACCCTGGGCGACCCGGACGCCGACGTCGCCGAGCTGCGCCGGATGGGCGAGGTGGCCCAGGGTGCGGCCGAACGAGCGCAGCGCCTGGTCGCCTCGCTGCTTACCCTGGCCACCCTGCAGGCAGTCGGCCACGGCGGTCTCGAGGTCAGCGAGCCGGTCGACCTGGCCCGGCTCGTGCCCGGTGTCCTGGATGCCGTGGCGGCCGAGGCCAAGGAGAAGGAGATCGCCGTCGAGAGCGACGTCTCCTCCGCAGCCACGATCGGTGACCCCCGGCTGTTGGAGCGCCTGATCGGCAATCTCGTGGAGAACGCGATCCGACACAACGTGCCCGGCGGCTGGCTGCGGGTGCGCACCGGCGCCAGCGCCGAACGGGTGTGGCTGCATGTTGCCAACGGCGGCGCGGTGATCCCCCCGGCCGACGTGGATACGTTGTTCGAGCCATTTCGCCGCGGCGGACGATTACGCAACGCGACGCGCGGCGCGGGCCTCGGCCTGGCCATTGTGCGGTTGATCGTCGAGGCACACCACGGTCGGCTGCAGGCTGCCGCCCCGCCGTTCGGGGGCCTGGCGGTCCGTATCGAGTTACCGCGTCAGCAGGAGCCACGCCGCCGCCCGCTGCCCACGGTGCACACCAGAGCGCAGGACGGGTCGGCTGCGTGACTTATTTTGCGCGGGCGTGTCCCTCCATCTCCACCGCTCGCTGGCGCTCGGGTGGATCCGTCGCGCCACACACGCCTTCGGCGTGAGCGCGCGGCTCTTCGCGCTGGGGGTCCCCCCCGCTTGCGGGGGAGCTCATCGCGTTTGTGGTCACCTTCTTAGGTGAGCGCCCCAATCAACTCACTGAACGCACCTGTTCTAGGTGAGGGCTTCGGTTAATTTGTCGGCGGTTAGGTCGATCTGCCAGGGGCGGGCGCCGAGTTCGGCCAGGCGGGCGCGCACTGTGTCGGCATCGGGGGGCTGCGGGGGAGTCCAGGCCAGGCGGCGCAGGACGTCGGAGGCGAGCAGATTCTGGGCCAGCACCGTGTGCTCGGTTGCGACGTCGGTGACAACCGCACGGCAGGCCCTCAGCCGTTCGGCGGCCGCCGGGTCGCGATCACGCCAGCGCGACGCGGCCGGGATGCCGTCGCCGGAGTCGATGCTGATTATCGTCGGCAACTGGTCCTCGGCCAAGTTGCGGGCCGACTCGAGCGCGTCGAACCACCGGCTGAGCTGGCGGCGTTGACGCGGTCCGCCGTAGACGGCCAGGGCGGCCAGTTCGGCGACCTTCTTGGGCGCGGTGCGCGCCGCGTCGACCATGGCCGAGTCGGGCAGGATCCGCCCCGGGGCGATGTCACGCTGCGCGGCGTAGTCGTCCCGTGCGTGCCACATCGCCCGGACCGTGGCGAGCTGACGGCGATCGCGCAGTTTGTGGATGCCTGACGTGCGCCGCCACGGCTCGGCCCGTGGGGCCGACGGGGGCGCCAACCGGACGGCCTCGAACTCCTGGCGGGCCCACTCCGCCTTGCCAGATTCCTCCAGGGCCGCTGCCAACACGTCGCGCAGGTCGATGAGCAGTTCGACGTCCAGGGCGGCATAGACGAGCCAGTCGTGGGGCAGCGGCCGGGTGCTCCAGTCGGCCGCCGAGTGACCCTTCTCCAGTCGCACGCCCAGGTGCTGCTCGACCATCGTGCCCAGGGCGACCCGCTCGTCGCCGAGCAGTCGCCCGGCGAGCTCGGTGTCGAACAGTGAGACCGGGTACAGGCCGAGCTCGGCCAGGCAGGGCAGGTCCTGGTTGGCCGCGTGCAGGATCCATTCGGCGCTGCCCATGGCCGTCCCCAGCCGGGACAGGGCCGGCGTGGCGATCGGGTCGATCAGCGCGCTACCGACCCCGGCCCGCCGCAACTGCACGAGGTAGGCCCGTTGGCTGTAGCGGTATCCCGAGGCTCGTTCGGCGTCGAGGGCGATGGGGCCGGTGCCGCCGCGCACCCGCTCGACGAGCTCGTCCAACTGGGCCGAACTGATGATCGGTTCGGGCACGCCGCCGGCGGGCTCGCGCAGTAAGGGGACGTCGGGGGCGTCAGGCTGGGCAGCCTCGACGGGCTCGGCGATGTCAGTCAGGTGCTCTTGATCAGTCACGTCCCTGGTGACAGTACGGTCACTCCCTCGGGCGGCAGACCGGCGGCGGCGCAGAGCAGGTCGACGAAGGCGTGCAAGTGCGGGCTCATGTCGGCGTCATCGGCCGTCCATGACGCCCGCGTCTCCAGTTCGATGGTGGTGCGCGGGCCGGCCAGATCGCCGAACCGGGTGGAGGTGGTCTGGGTGACGGTGCCGCCGGCCGCGCGATAGTGCGCGCCTCGTTCGTCGAGTGCTCCGGTGAGCCAACTCCAGCCGACCGCGGGGAGCATGGGGTCGACGCCCATCTGCGGGTCGAGTTCGGCCGAGGCGAATGCGACCAGACGAAGCAGGCCGTCCCACGCCTCGACGCCGTCGGGGTCGTGCAGCAGCACGAGGCGGCCAGAGGCCAACTCATCGCCGTCGCCGTCGCCGACGCGGACGTCGGCGGCGATGGCATAGCTGTAGGGCGCCAGGCGCTGCGGCGGGCGTAGCGGCTCGACGCGAACCTCGGCGCGAACCGAGGTACTCGTCAGACTGGCCACGGCCTGCCGGAACAGGTCAGGGGTGGCCTGCGCTTCGGCCGGTGGGGAGGTCGGGTCGTCATCCACGGCGCTCACCTGACGGAGGGTTTTGGGTGGAGTCATCGGCTTCGAGCCGGCGCTCAGGCGGCGCGCCGGACGGCGGGCCGGGGCCTTTCGCGCGTGATGAACGGATCGACGAACAAGGCGGTGCCGCATTCGCTGCACGCGCGGTCGGGGCAGTCGGCACCGTGGCCGTCGGCACACGGTGGTGCCTCGCTGGGTCGCAAGTCGGCGCAGGTCGAACAGTGCAGATAGTGCTCGGCAGGCATAGTCGAACCCCCTTCTGGTGTCGCAGATGCGGGCGACATCCTCAAGTTCGCATGGCCCGCCGACAATTTCCGGCAGGCGCGCCGGGGACGCATGCGACGATGGACGGCGATGTCGAACCCAGAACCCGGCCGGGCCAGCACTGATGATCCGGCGCCCTCCCTGTTCGCCCGTGCCGCCGCCGGGCAGCCTGGCCCGTGCCCGCCGGTGTGGTTCATGCGCCAGGCCGGGCGCTCGTTGCCGGAGTACCGCGAACTCCGGGCAGGTACCGCGATGCTCGATGCCTGCCGGCAGCCAGAGTTGATCACTGAGATCACTTTGCAGCCGGTGCGCCGGCACGGCGTCGACGCGGCGATCCTGTTTTCCGACATCGTCGTTCCGCTCGTCGCGATCGGGGTGGGGATCGACATCGTGCCCGGCGTCGGCCCCGTCGTCGACAAGCCGATTCGCGAGACCGCCGACCTCGACGTGCTGCGCGAGCTCGACCCTTCGGACGTCTCCTTCGTGACCGAAGCAGTCACGGCCTTGGTGGCCGAGCTCGGCCCGACACCGCTGATCGGTTTCTCCGGGGCTCCGTTCACCCTGGCCAGCTACCTGGTCGAGGGCGGCCCGTCGCGCGACCACGCCCGGACCAAGGCGATGATGCACGGCC
>JBDTXT010000301.1:0-4108 GCA_040006035.1 Pseudonocardiales bacterium
TCTGGGTGGCCACCACGAGAAACGGCGACGGAACCTCGTAGGCGACACCGTCGACGGTGACCTGCCGTTCCTCCATCACCTCGAGCAGCGCGGACTGCGTCTTCGGCGAGGCCCGGTTGATCTCGTCGGCGACGACGACGTTGGCAAAAATCGGGCCCGGGTGGAACTCGAAGGTGGCGGTGCGCTGGTCCCATACCGATACGCCGGTGATGTCGGTGGGCAGCAGGTCAGGGGTGAATTGGATCCGGTGCGTGGTGCCGGAGATGCTCGAGGCCAGGGCCTTGGCCAGCGACGTCTTGCCGGTGCCGGGCACGTCCTCGATCAGCAGGTGGCCGCTGGCGAGCAGGCAGGTGAGCGCGAGCTGGATCTCGGCATGCTTGCCGAGGACCACCGGCTCTATGCCCGCAATCACCGTCTCGGCGAAGTGGGCTACGGAGTCGGCCTCGTGGGCCTCCAATAATGGGCCGGTCACGAATGGGGCTCCTTAGGGTTTGGGCACGATGCAGGATGGTGGGATCTTCGGTGGCGGCTGCGGCGGTGACTTGAGGTTGACCCCGTTCACCTCGACGCAGAACTCTTTCCCCGGCGTCGCGGCCGTGAGGACGAACGTGTTCGTCGGGGGATTGACGACGGTGGCGGTGCCGCCGGCCGGTATGACGAGCACGTACGAACCGGTGGTGAACAGCGTCGGGTCCAGGGTCCATTTCACGACCGGCAGGCCGCCTGGTCGCTGGGTGATCGTGGCCTTGATGGGGTAGGCATTCAACACAGCTGCCGAGGTCTTGGGGGACGCAGCCGGCTTGGGCTTCGGCTTGTCTCGGCCGAGCAGGACGCCGGCGGTCGAGCCGAGCGCGATCACGACGACGGCGGCCAGTACGTACCACGGCCAGCGTGACCGGCGAGCCGGTGCCTGATCGTCGACGTCGGCCGCCGGAAGCAGCGGCCGACGCGCGCCGATCGTCTCCATCGCGCCATCGCGCGATCCCCCGCCCGCGCGATGCGAGCGCGGGCCACTCCCGCGAGGTGGCGCCGAGCCGCGGTACCCGTCGCGCGGCCCGCCCGGCGTAGCTGCCGCAAGCGGTATGAACGGCGCCGCGTACGGCGGACCCGAGGAAGCGGGCGGCGCCCCGTAGGGCGGTCCTGAGGGAGCGGGTGGGGCCCTGTGCGGCGGCGCCGAGGGGGCGGGTGGGGCCCTGTGCGGCGGCGCCGAGGGGGCGGGCGGCCCGGCGTGCTGCGCAGGGTAGAACTCGGCCTCGGGCGCGGCCGCGCTGTGCTCGGCGACGGGGTGCGCGAAGAACTGGCCGAAGGTATCCGAGATGGACTCGGCGCCGGGCAGCGGCGAGAAGTCGAACGGGGCTCGCGGGTCGATGACCACCCGCTGCCAGGCCTCGGCGAGCTGGCCCGCGGTCGGGCGTCGCGCGGGCTCCTTGTCCAGGCAGCTGGCGAGCAGCTGCCACACGGGGTCGGTCAACCCCTCGGGGCGCTCGGGCACCTGCTCAAGGTGGGCGCGCAGCAGCATCGCGGTACTGCCGTCGGGGAACGGACGGCGACCGGCGAACAGTTCGTAGGCGGTGACGCCCAGGGCGTAGACGTCGGCGGGTGGCCCGGGTTCCCGGCCGGCCACGAGCTCCGGTGAGAGGTAGGCCGGGGTACCGACGAGCTGGGTGAGCCGGGTGAGGGTCGGGGAGTCCGCAGCCCGCGCCAGCCCGAAGTCGGTGAGCAGCGCGTACGGCTTGCCGTCGCGCATCTCGACCAGCACGTTCTCGGGCTTGAGGTCGCGGTGCACCAGCCCCGCCGCATGCACCGCGGCCAGCGCGGCCGCGGTCTGGGCGAGCAGGTTGGCCGCCGTCGCCGCCTCGAGGCGCCCCTCGCTGGACAGCTGGCGCAGGTCGACGCCCTCGACGAGATCCATGATGATCGCCAGCGCGTCGCCCTCGGCCACCAGGTCATGCACCGCGACCAGGTGCGGGTGCGAAAGCCGGGTCAGGGTGGCCCTCTCACGCATGAAGCGGGTGACCACATCGGGGTCCTCGGCCAACTCGCTGCGCAGCAGCTTGACCGCCACCGAGCCGCCACCGTCGCGGGTGTGCCCGCGCCACACGTGGCCGGTGGCGCCGCGGCCGATCAGCTCGTCGAGCAGGTATCGGCTGCCCAGCGGGCGACCGGCCGGTTCCGGCATCCGCCGGGTGGGCGGCAACGTCTCGAGGCGCTCACCGATGAAGGCCGTGAGGTCGGGCCGATCCTGGGGCGCATGGGCCAACCCGGCCCGCAGCGAGTTGATGAGCGCAGGGGGGACGTCGAGCCGGGTGATGGGCCGCGGCTCGATCCCGACCAGCGGCGAGAGCCGGTCGTCGTCGCTGTAGGGCGGGCGGCCGCCGAGCGCGGCCCACGCGGTGGCGGCCAGCGCGTAGACCTCGCCGGCGGTCGTCCACTCACCGCCGGCGAGCACCTCGGGCGGCTGGTACGGGTAGTCGGTTCCGGCGGCGGCACTCAGTTCGGCCATGGCGGCCGGCAGCGGCGGGCTCAGTGACCAGGTGTCATCGGATAACCGGTGCACGGAGGCGGGCGCGATGCCACGGTGCAGCAGACCGCGCCAGTGCAGGGCCCCGAGCGCGTCGGCAATGTCGCGGATCGCGCCGCGGGCCGCGGGGACCGACAGTGCGCCAGAGGCCAGCGCCTCGGCCAGCGTGGGTCCCGGGCGCGGAATCACGAGGTAGGAGGCCCCGCCGATCTCGCCCTGGGTCAGGACGGGTAGCACCGGGGCGCCGTGCAGTTCGGCCAGGGCCGCCATGAGCACCGGGATCTCGGTCCGCAGCCGGCGCCGGGTGGGGGCGTCCAGATCGCCGGCGGCCAGATGCAGCCACACCGGTGCGCCGTCGGCGTCGTGCACGGCCCGCACGGCGATTACTTCCGCATTCAGGGGAATCGGGTCGAGCACAGTAATGCCGGGCACGGTTGAGGTGCCCGACGCCGAGCCGACCAGTCCGTCCATCACGCCCTCTGTAGTCGTTGCCGACGGACAGACGCTACCTGAGTTGCAATCGGTTGCGGACTCAACCGAAAGCAGAGCAACGCTCACCGCCGCGAGGGATGATCCGCGGGTAGCGGCACCTGAACTGTGAGCGCCTCGCCGCGGACCGACAGCAGGCCTCGACCGGCCGGCCAGCCGCCGCTGGTCGTGCGCGGCAGGCGCAGGTCGAAAATCTCGCCGTCCAGGTGTGTGGCGGGGTTGAGCAGGAGCCCGGTGCGGTCGCGGCGGGCCGAGCTCAGCCAACCGCGGTACCGGTTGAGCAGCAGGTCCTCGGTCGTCGCCGCCGCGAGCAGAATGGAGCCGGTGTCGCGCACGTCTCGCACGAAGCGCTCGAGCAGATCGATCAACGCCCGGTCGTCGAGAAGTTCGGCGTCGTCGATCACCAGGGCGATCGGTCCGGGGTGCTCGAGCAGATAGTCGCTCAACACCGACTTGTCGGTAATCGTGCCCTCGACGGCGCGCAGCGGCGAGGGGCGCGGGGCAACGCACACGATCGGCAGCGAGCCGCGCAGCGAGTCAACCATCGCGAGCAGCGCGGTCGAACGGCCGGAGCGCGCCGGACCGGCGACGACGAAGGAACCGCCGTGCTCGCCCAGGTCGACGTCGATCGGCCCCAGGTGGTCACCGCCCACTCCGACGGTGACGACTGCGTCGCCCGTGGGCCGCGGGCCGCAACGCAGCGCGTCCAGCGAGGCCGGGTCGATGCGCTCAGGCAGCTGGTCGACGCGGTGTGGCAGCAGCTGGGCCGCGACGCCGTCCCAGCGCCGGGCCAGCTCCTCGGCGAGGCGGTTGATGGCCTGCACCTGTCCTGAGCCCGAGCCCGACGCATCGAGCAGCGCGAGCTGCACTTCCTGCCCGGTAGTGGTCCAGATCGCGCGCCCGTCCGGCATCCGCGACGGGACCGCCCGGTGATCGACGCCGAAGTACACCATGTCGTCGGCGGTGGCCTGCCGCATGACCAGCCGGGACGCGACGGCGGTCGCGATGCGGTGGGTGAACCCGGTCCGGTCGCTGGCCAGCACGCAGATGACGCCGGCCGACGGTCCGGTGCGCAGCAGGGTCTCGACCCGGTCGAGC
>JBDTXT010000302.1:0-4105 GCA_040006035.1 Pseudonocardiales bacterium
TTGACGACCGGCCCCCAGCAGCCGATCTCGACGAGGCATTCCGGGTCGCCGAACTCCTTGGCGTAGACCCCTTCTTCGTAGTAGGCACCACGCACGCAGTTGCGGTGCACGGTCTCGCCGAACAGCCAGGCCGGCCGGCCCAACTCGTCGAACTCCGGCAACGGGCCGAACCCCTGTAAGAAGTAGAGGACGGCTGCGACTGTCTCGGTGAAGTTGTCACCCACGGGTGCGCAACCTGGGATGTTGACGACCGGTACGCCCAGCGCCGAGCGGTAGTCCTTGCCGAGGAAGTCCATCAGGCTCATCGCGCCGGTGGGATTGCCTTCTGCGGCCGGAATCCCGCCCCACGTCGCACAGGTGCCGATGGCGATCGCGGCGGCGGCGCCGGGCGCGAGCCGGCCGATCCACTCGGTGGTGCTCACCGAGCGCATCTGACCGTCCGGGCCCCACGGCTGCTCGCCCTGGGCGGACCAGTAGCCGCCCTGCCGGTGCGCGATGGTCTCGTCGGCGATCGAGCCCTCGAGGACGATGACGTAGGGCCCGTCTAGCTCGCCGCTCAGCGCCATCTCATGGGCCTTCATGAACGCCGGTCCGGACTCCATGTTGACGACCGGGTGGTGCAGGATGACGCGGGGCAGGCCAGGGTGGGCGCCGAGCAGCAGGCTCTCGAGCGACGGGTTCGTGGCCCCGGTGACCGACACCGAGCAGCCGTCACAGCTCAGGCCGGCCAGCCAGAAGACGTGGATCTTCTCCATCGGCCCGAATCGGTGCGCCTTGGAGGTGGTTGCTTCCGGCGCCAGCATGTCTTCGGTCATCGCCCGGGTCGGCATTCCGAAGGCGCCCTGGTCGTGCTCATTGTGGTAATGCTCAACCGGCCCGAGTAGCGCGAGCAGGTCGGCGGCCGGCGTGGTACCGGTGGCACTGCGATGACGACTGGCCATTGCCGCTCCTAGACGTGGGCGACGATTACCTCGATCTGTAGATGCACCGTACACCTAGTGACAGTTCGGTGTAGGTTGCAAACGATCACTCTGCCGCGTCCGCTTGGAGGGCCTGTGAACGGGTGGATTGTCGGCTACATCGTCGGCACGGTGGTGGTGGTGCTGGTGGTCGTCGTGGTGCTGCTGGCGATGATCGTTCTCGCACGTCGCACCGCAGAGAAGTCAGAAATTGTCGCCGGCGCCCTGCACGACGCCCGCGACGGCACGGCCGGCCTGTGGGGGCTTGGCGCGACGGTGTCAACAGCCGAGCGAATAGTGGCGGCCGCGGCAGCAGCCCGAATCGCCCTGACTCCCGGAGGTCAGCAGTGAGCGACAGGGCTTACTGGGTCCTCGCGTTGGTCCTCGGCCTAGTCGTGGCGATCGTCGCCGTAGTGCTGCTCGAGATCTTCTTGCGGCAGGTGCATCGCGTCGAACGCGGCGCCGGACTGATCTGGACCGCCGGCAAGCAGGTGGCCGGCAACACCGCGACCACTTGGCTGCTCGGCGATGTCTCCACTCGTCTCGACGTACTGCACGCCGAGGCCGTGAAGCACGTGCACCTGCTCAGCCCACCGCCGGTTCCCGACCGCCCCACGAACCTTTCCGGCGGCGCTATATGACCGCGCTGCTCGTGGTGCTGACCATCCTCGAAATCGTCATCGTGGCGACTGCCCTGGTCTTCTATCTCCTCCGCATCACCGGCTCGTTGCGTCGCACGTCGACGCTGCTGGGCAAGGTGTCCTTCGGGGTGCGGGCCATCGAGACCCAGTGTTCCTCGATCGGCCCGGGCGTAGTGAAGATCAACGATCAGCTGGTGGGAATCGCCGGTGCCCTCGACGATCTTGCCGGCCTCGCCGACGCGCGCGCGGCGGAAGCCACTGCTGGCAGGGTGAGCTGAGTGGAAGATCAACTGCATCCGCCCAAGTCCAAGGCACTGCTCGCGCTGTACTGGCGCAGTGAGATCCTGCAAGTCATGTACTGGCTGCACGGTGAGGGCCTCGGCGAGGTCGTCGACCCGGCTCTGCTCGAGCGCTTCCTCGGCGTCGAAGCAGCGCTCGGCGTGGGCTACCTCGACCGGCTCGTCCTCGACGGCTATCTCGAAGCCGTAAAGGACGGCTACGTGCTGTCCGAGTCCGGCCTCGCCGAGGGGCGCACGGAGTTCGCCATGAGCTTCGCTGAGCTGACCCGTCCGGCCCACGGCGAGTGCAGCGCCGACTGCTGGTGCCACAACTCGGTCGAGGAAGCAATCGCGTGCGCCGCTGAGCGCAGCCACGATCACGGGCCGGATGTATGACTGTCAGCCGCGCCGACGACGTCGGCTTCCCGAAGAACTACCTGCGGCCGTGTTTGCTGCTACTGCTCGCCGACGGCACCTCGCACGGTTACGACCTCATGGCCCAGGTCGCCTCGCTCGGTCTGTACAACGCTGATCCGGGCGGTGTGTACCGGTGCCTGCGGGCGATGGACGAGGACGGTCTGGTCAGGTCGGCGTGGGAGCCGTCTACCGCCGGCCCGGCGCGACGCAGCTACAGCGTGACCCCCGACGGACTCGCCTGGCTGCACGCGGTCGACGAGTCAGTCGCTGAGGTCGCCCGCGGTCTGGCTGCCTATCGCCGCCGGTACAACAAGCTTGCCGCACGGCACACGCCAGTCCAGTGAGGCTCGCTGTGGCAGGCAAGGGTGGTGCCGGCAAGACGACCATCAGCGCCACGATCGCGCGGGTTGTCGCCGATTCGGGGCGCGACGTCGTGGCCCTGGACGCCGACGCCAACCCGAACCTCTCGGTGGCGCTGGGATTCGCCGGTGCACTCGCGGACCGGGCCGGGCCCGTGCCCGCCGCGCTGGTGTCGCGCCGCCGCGGAGGTGCCGGACTGACTGAGCCGATCAACACCGTCCTGGACCGGCACGCGGTGACCGGCCCGGCCGGCATCCGGCTCATCCACATGGGTGCCCCGGCCCATGCCGACGAGGGTTGCCTGTGCTCGGCGCACGCGGTCGTCTCCGCCCTGCTCGAGGATCTCGGCGATCCACGTCGATTCGTCGTCGTCGACATGGAGGCCTCCCCCGAGCACCTCAGCCGTGGGACGATCCGGCACGTCGACGCACTCCTTCTGGTGGCCGAGCCCTACTACCGATCGCTGGAAACCGTGCGCCGCATGAGCGCTCTCGTCGCCGAACTGCCGGTAGGCCACGTCGCCGTTGTCGCCAACAAGATTCGCTCGAACCAGGACGAGGCCGCGATCGCGGAGTTCTGCGAGCGGCACGGGTTGACCCTCGCGGGTACGGTTCCGTGGAGCGACGAAGTCATCGCCGCCGACCGGGCGCGCTCACCAGTTGTCGACTGGTCACCTGCGGCAGCCGTGGTCGCCGCCATCAGGGATCTGATACCGGCGCTGGACCGCTTGCAGACGGCAGTGCCGACAGGTGACCGTCAATGACCGATCGTGCGGCGATCGAGCGCGCGCAGCAGTTCCATGGACACATGTGTCCCGGGCTGGCTTTGGGCATCCGCGCGGCCGAGATCGCCCTCGAGCACATCGGGCCGCACGCCGGCGACGAGGAAGTGGTCGCCATCGTAGAGACCGACATGTGCGGCGTCGACGGGATCCAGGTGCTGACCGGTTGCACGTTCGGCAAGGGAAACCTGATCCACCGCGACTACGGCAAGAACGCATACACCTTCTGCCGGCGCTCCGACGGCAAGGCAATCCGGGTGCTCACCAAACCGCAGGGTTGGGGCGAGGGCGACCGCGTCGCTCGCGCCGAACGGATCCTGGCCGCACCGATCGAGGATCTCTACGACGTCGTCGAGGTGTCGATGGCGATGCCGCGCATGGCCCGGGTGCATGCCGCACTGACCTGCGCAGAATGTGGCGAGGCCACGATGGAGACCCGCATCCGGCTGTTCAACGGCCACCAACTGTGCCCCCCCTGCTTCGACGCCGAGATGTCCGGACGGCACGCGATGTCGGCGCCCCGACGAATGCCGGCCGACGGATAGTCACCGCAGGCGCCGTCATATGATCACAGACCCCGTAGTACGGGGATTGTGGGGCGGGCGGGGATCGAACCCGCGACCGGAGGATTATGAGTCCCCTGCTCTAACCGGCTGAGCTACCGCCCCT
>JBDTXT010000303.1:0-4094 GCA_040006035.1 Pseudonocardiales bacterium
CGGCTCATCGACCGGGCCACCCGCTGGCTGGTCGACGTGCGCTTCCCACTCACCGACGTCTCGGGCGAGATCACCCGCTTCGAACCGACAGTGCGGGCGATGAGTTCACGGATCACCGGCCTGCTGCGGGGCGTTGAGCTGGCCAACCTATATCAGGAGGTCGACCGCCTCGTCGGCCTCGGGCTGCCCCGCGAGCTGGCGCTGCGCCTGGGTGAACTGCTCAACGCGTTCCTGCTTCTGGACGTCGTCGAAATCGCCAACGCCAGCGAGCACTCGGCCGAGCAGATTGCCGAGCTGCACTTCGCGCTGTCAGCGCAGTTCAGCGTCGATGACCTGTTGACCGCGATCACCTTGCTGCCGCGCGATGATCGTTGGTCGACACTGGCCCGCGCCGCGGTGCGCCATGATGTGTACGCCGCTTTGTCGTCGATCACGTCGGCGGTGTTGCGAAGCACCGACGACTCGCTGTCGGGTGAGGAGCGGATCGCGGCCTGGATGCAGGCAAATGCCGAACGGGTCGAGCGGGCGCGGGTGACCGTGCAAGCCGCCTTGAGCCGCGATGTGGTCGATCTGGCCACCCTGTCGGTGGCCCTGCGGGTTATGCGCGGCCTGCCGGGTTAGTGCTCAGCTGAGCGATTGCGTGGTGTCGCGCCGGGTCGGTACGTGCGCCCACACCCGCTTGCCGTCGGCGTCGTGGTCGACGCCCCACTCGTCGGCCATGGCCGCGACGATCTTCAGGCCGCGGCCGCTGGGCTCGTCGTCGCCCGCGGTGCGGGCCTGCGGCCGCTCGCCGCTCGGGTCGCCGACGGACAGCCGCACGCCGGACGCGTCAACGTGCCAGCTGACGTCAAGGGTGCCGGTGGCGGAGGCCGCGGTGTGCCGCACTGCGTTGCCCACCAGTTCGCTGGCCACCAGGACCGCGTCATCGATAGCGTCAGAAGGCAGGTCGTAGGTGGCGAGGTCACGGGCCAGTTGGCGTCGGACGATCGCGGCGCTGGCCGCCTCGTGCCGGACCAACAATGCTCCGCGCTTCACTAGAAGGCTCCCTCGGACGAAATGCTGGTCTCACCGAGGGTGCCCGATTTGCCGGTATCCGAAACAGGACCGGTCAGCTGTGAGTTGATTCACCGCCCCGAGTCGAGGTGTTGGATCACTTCAATCGGCCGGTTGGTGATGATCGTGTCGACGCCGAGGTCGAGCACGAATTGGACATCGCCGGGCTCGTCGACCGTCCATACGTAGACGCGGTGTCCGCGGGTGTGCGCCCGATCGACGTACTCGGGCAGCGCGCGCAGCATGCGCAGGCTGGGACCGGCGACGGGCACGCCGGCGGGCAGCACGCCGTCGCGGCGCAGCGGCAGCAGGCGGTCCATGAGCAATACCGTCGGGACGTCGGGCGCCATCAGCTTCACCCGCCGCAGCGCGGTCGGCGCGAAGCTCATCACAGTCGCGCGGTTGGCCATGTTCGCCGGATGCCGCAGCGAGGGCTCCGGACCGGGGTCGCCGGCCCAGCCGAAGCGGGCCAGCAGGTGCACGAGTTCTTTCTCGACCAGGCCCTGGTAGCGGGTGGGGTGCTTGGTCTCGATGAGCACTCTGACCGGCCGCGGGGCGTCATGGACGAGTTCGAGCAGCCGTTCCAGCGTTAGCACGCCGCCGTCGGGCCCGGCCCGGTCGGGCGCAACGCCGTCGAGGTAGGGGCTGTCGGTCAGCAGTTGGTCGGCAGAAGTGGGCAGGTCGCTGTGCCAGGACGAGAAGTTCAGCGAGTTCAGGCCGTCGAGGTCCAAGTCGCTGACCACACCGCGCCCGTCGGAGGTGCGGTTCACCGTCCGGTCGTGCACACAAACGAGATGGCCGTCGCGCGTCATCCGCACGTCGCACTCCAAGGCATCGGCGCCGGATTCGATAGCGCTGACGTAGGCGTCGAGGGTGTGCTCGGCCGTGAGCGAGGATGCCCCGCGGTGGGCGACGACGTTCGGGCGCGCCGGTGCGTCAACCCCTACTCGGTCCGAGCGCGGTCTCACGTCTCCATCGTCGTCCGTCCAGAGGTTCCGTGGGGGCGACTGGCCGGATGGATTGACCTTGAGTGCCGCATTGGACATTCAGTGGCGCGCTACATACCGCACCACTCAGGGCGAATCGCACCACTCAATGAACAGGGGGGCAGGCAGGCGGGGTCAGGCGACGTAGGGCGGGCGGCCGTCGTCGGTCACCATCGACCGGCTGGCGGTGGCCCAGGCCAGCATGCCGCCGTCGAGGTTCAGCGCGTCGTAGCCGTTGCGGTTGAGCCAGCCGGCGACATGCGCCGAGCGGCTGCCTACTTTGCAGACCACGACGATCTGACGCTCCTGGGTGAGCTCGGACGCGCCGGCTGCCAACCGGCCCGGCAATTCGTTCATCGGCACGTGCACGGCCCCGGCAATGTGACCGGCCGCCCATTCATCGTCCTCTCGGCAGTCGAGCAGCACCGCATCGGAGGGCACGTCGTCGACGGACACCGTGGGGACCTGGAAAGGATTCACGATGGAAGTCTATGGCGCGAGGTAGCGCTGGATCGTCGGCGCGATCAGCTCGACCAGTTCGTCGTCGCTGGCCGACGCGAGCGGCTCGATGCGCACGATGGTGGCGCCGAACACGAGCCCGAGCAGATGCGACAGCGCGACCGCGACCCGGAGTTTCGGCACACCCAGTGCCGACGAGGCACGGTCGAGCAGGACGTTCTCGACCAGATTCCGCACCATGGCGGCGCCCTGCTCGGTGCTGGCGGCGCTGCGCAGGACAGCCCGCAGCGGCTGGCCGGTCACTGGGTCGCGCCACACCGAGAGGAAGAACCGCACGAATCGTTCGGCGAATTCCTCTCGCGGGCCGGCGGCGAGCAGGCTTTCAATCGCCTCGGCCGGGTTGAGCGGCAGGTTGAGCGCGGCCACGAACAGACGGTCCTTGGTGCCGAAATAGTGGTGCACGAGCGCGGCATTCACGCCCGCCTGGGTCGCGACGTCGCGGATGGTGGTGCCGTGAAAGCCCCGCTCGGCGAACAGGCCACGGGCCGCAGCCAGGATCGTTTCGGGCGTGTTCGTCGGTCCGGGCCGACGGCCGGCGCGTGCCATGGCGCCTCCCTTGCGTACTTGACAACTACTCGGGACAGCCTACATTTAACCGTATGATTAATTCTGTCCTGAAGGTACACGACCTGCGCATCATGCGCGGGGGGAACGAGATCCTCAGGGGCCTCGACTTCGAGGTCGGTGCCGGTCAGATCACCGGGCTGCTGGGGCCGAGCGGTTGCGGCAAGACCACGCTGATGCGCGCGGTGGTCGGCACCCAGGCGATCACCGACGGCGGGATCACCGTCCTGGACAGGCCGGCGGGCCACCCGCAGTTGCGTCGCGAACTCGGCTACGCCTCCCAGGCCGCATCGGTCTACGACGACCTCACAGTGCTCGAGAACCTGCACTACTTCGCCGTGATGCTGCACGCCAGTGGCGACGTCGACCAGGTGATGGATCAGGTCGATCTGAGCACGTACAGCGGCCGGCTCACCGGCACCCTGTCCGGCGGCCAGCGCTCGCGGGTCAGCCTGGCCGTCGCGATGCTCGGGACGCCGAAGTTGCTGGTGCTCGATGAGCCGACGGTGGGGCTGGATCCGGTGCTGCGGGAGGACCTCTGGACGCTGTTTCACGACCTGAGTGCAACCGGCGTGACTCTCCTGATCTCCAGCCACGTCATGGAGGAGGCCGGGCGCTGCGACGAGTTGCTGCTGATGCGCGAAGGACGGCTGCTCGCCCAGGCCAGCCCGGACGGGCTCAAAGAGCGCACCGGCACCGACAGCCTGGACGAGGCGTTTCTGCGGCTCGTGCAGGCAGAGCAGGCCGCGGCATGAACCCACCGATGACGCTGGCCACCGCCCGGCGGGTGCTGCTCCAATTGCGCCACGATCCCCGGACCGTGGCGCTGATGGTCGTGCTGCCCTCACTGCTCATGGTGCTGCTGCGCTACGTCTTCGACTCGAAGACGGTCTTCAACGGCATCGCGCCTGCTCTGCTCGGCTTCTTCCCGTTCCTGCTGATGTTCCTGGTCACCTCGATCACGACGCTGCG
>JBDTXT010000304.1:0-4092 GCA_040006035.1 Pseudonocardiales bacterium
TCGTCGGGGTGGATGTAGAGCATCCGGCCGCCCTCGTAGATGCAGTCGACGGGGCATTCCTCGATGCAGGACTTGTCGAGCACGTCCACGCACGGCTCGGCGATCACGTATGTCACTGCGGTCCTCCGATGGGATCTAGCTAGCGGCAAGTCGGAATCGTATCGGCACGGCCTCGGGCGGTTCTCTAGTATCCCGCTAGTGCTGGACAGTAGCTGGCTGGGCCGTCGAGTGACCCTGCGTCGTGTTCTGGATCGCAGCCCCGACGGCGGGGTGCTCTTCGGCGACGTCGTCGGGGATCTCATCAGCCTGAGCGACGAGACCGCGCTGTTGGACAGCCGCGCCGGCGTCGTCGAGGTCCAGCGCGACCGGGTCGTCGCGGCGAAGCTCGCCTGGCCCTCCACCGCGGACGAGCTCGCGCTGGAGGCGGTCGCGGCACGCGGTTGGCGTCCTGAACAGAGCGGCGAGATCGGCGGCTGGCTGCTGCGCGCGGCCAGCGGGTTCACCGGCCGCGCCAACTCGGTGCTGCCGCTGCGCTCCCCTGGCGTGCCCCTGGATGACGCCCTGGTCGCCGCGCGCGCCTGGTACGCCGAGCGGGCCCTGCCACTGCGCATCCAGGTGCCGCTCGACGCCCGCCGCCTACTGGACGCCGGGCTGGGCGAGCGTGGCTGGCGGGCCGATCCCGATGTCCACGTCCTGGCCGCCCGACTGGACACCCTGCCCGACGCCCCCAGCGGCAGCGCAACGCCCGTATCGATCCTCGGCGCACCTGGACCGCAATGGTTCGCGCGCTACCGCGACGGTGCCGGTGCGACGGACGCGGCGCGGGCGCTGCTGACCCGGCACGAGCGGGTCGGCTTCGCCTGCGTCACGCTCGACGGCGAGGTGGTCGCCATCGGCCGCGGCGCCGTCGATGACGGATGGCTGGGCATCACCGCCGTCGAGGTCGCCCCCGAGCTGCGCCGACACGGGCTGGCCACCGACGTGATGCGCGCCCTGTGGCAGTGGGGTGCGGCAACCGGGGCACGGCGCTCCTACGTGCAAGTGTCCAGTGACAACGGCCGCGCCCTCGCCCTGTACGAGCGGCTCGGGTACTGGCACCACCACGACTACCGCTATCGCCAAGACCCGAGTAGCTAGTGTCTAGGCTGGCGGCATGCCACCGGCGCCCGGAAACAGCAAACTGCTCGTCATCTCCTTCGACGAGCCGTTGCGGGCCCAGGAGTTCCTCCTCGCCGCCGCCCGGATGCAGCGCAACGACGACCTGCAACTGCACGACGCGGTCATCATCCAACGCGACCATAATGGTACGTCGCACGTCCGCGAGACCACCGACGTCACGCCGGTCCAGGCGGGCACCGGGGCCGGCGTGTGGGGGCTGCTGCTGGGCACGCTGTTCGGCGGTCCGATCGGCGGCCTGGTCGTCGGCGCCGCCTCAGCGGGTGGCGCCGCCCTGTTCGCCAAGCTCGTCGACACGGGCGTCAAGGACGAGACCATCAAGGAACTGCGCGAAGCCGTGCCGCCCGGGCGCACCGCGCTCGCGCTGCTTGTCAGTCACGTGTCGATAGCGGATCTGCAGCGCGAGCTGAGCCGCTTTCCCAACACGGTGCTCGTCGAGACCGATATGCCGCCCGCGGCGGTCCACGCCGTCACCGAGGCGCTCGTCGAGGCCAACCGCGAGCCGTTCACCGGCTGAGCTCGCTGCCCTGGTCTGACTACTCAACAACCCTCGCGGGCCGCCGCGCGCCGGCCAGGATGACTGTGAACATGCCCGCGACGACACCGCCGAGCAGCACACCGTAGGAGGCCCACTGCAGCTTGCCGCCAGGCAGCACCACGTCGCCTTCGGGACGAGGCAGCACCCCGACGACGATGACGGTCAGCAGCCAGCATGCGAAAGGCAGCGCGGTGGCCGTCGTCGTCTCCACCAACGTGCGAGCCAGCCGGGGAAGTACGACATTGGCGGCGACAGCCACTACGGCCGCTACCGGCACGAGCACCGATCCCGCGTAGAGCGGCACGAGGAATATAGCCAGCAACCCGGCCAGCAAGGCACAACCACAAACCAGCGCGACGCCCGCCCAGGCCAAGGCCCGGCTGTCGTCGATTCGGCTCACTTGGCCTCCTCCGTCGGCCGCGCTCGGGCTGCTGTATCTAATTGTTCGCTCGCAAGCTCGCTCACTTGGCCTCCTCCGTCGGCCGCGCTCGGGCTGCTGTACCTAAGTGTTCGCCCGCAAGCTCGCTCACTCCACCAGCCCCGCGAACAGGTCGGTCTCGCGGCCGGCTGCGTCGCGCTCGGGGCCGAGTTCGCCCTGCATCAGCCGAAAGTGCTCGGTGGCCAGGATCTCGCGGCCCAGCATGTTCGACAGCGCGAAGAACACGCCGTCCACGCTGATCTGGGTGTGATGGGCTTCCAGCGCCTTCAGCTTCGCATCGCCATAACCGGTCGCGTCGATCGCGGTAGTGATGAGCTCGTCCTCGACCCCGAACGGCAGCTCCTCGACGGTAGCCACTCCGAAATTCACCGGCGAGTCCGCCAGCGCCTCTATCCCATGGCGCAGCAGCGACCTCGGCGTCGCCGTCCAGTAGAACTTCGCCACCTGCCACGGCTCGCCCTCGCCGTAGGCCGGGTCGGCCGCCGCCACGGCGGCCGCCGTGGCGACGCGGTGCGCCATGATGTGATCGGGATGCCCGTAGTCGCCGTTGTCGTCGTAGGTGATGATCACCTGCGGACGGACTTCCCGGATCACCGCGACGGCGGCCGCGACCGCGGCACCGAAGACGTCGGGATCGCTGTCGGCCTGCCAGAACGCACGCGGGTGCTTGTTCGCCGGCGTATCCATCATCCCGCTGTCGCGGAAGCGGCCCGGGCCCCCCAGATAACGGTGGTCGACGACGCCCAGCTGGCGCATCGCCTCGGCCAACTCGCCGATGCGATACCCGCCGAGCTGATCGGCCCGCGCCGCCTCGAGTTGGGCGAGCTCGGGCACCAGTACCTCGCCCTCCTCACCCAGCGTGCAGGTGAGCAGCGTGACCGCCGCCCCTGAGGCGGCGTAGTAGGCCATCGTCGCCCCGGAGGTGATGGACTCATCGTCGGGGTGGGCGTGCACGAGCAGCATCCGCCGCGCGGCCAGCGCCGCCGGCGCTACCACCGCGCCGGCATCAGGCGTGCTCACCCTGAGTAACGAGCTCGCCCTCCTCGTCGACGACGACATCATCACCGAGGCGCTGCGGCGTGAGCGGTCCATCGGTCGGCGAGCACACCGGCGGCACTGCAGCCTGCTCGTCGGACGGGACGCCGGTGGGCCATTTCACGAGGGCTGGCGCAAGAGTGTCGTGAGATACGTCGACCTCGAGAATGTTCGTGACCACTTCGGCGAAGTGGCAGGCCGCTGTGTGCCCGGTGAACTTCTGTTCCAGCGGCGGCTCGACGTTCACGCACCATTCGCGCTGCTTGTTGTTGAGCTCGTTGGCGAACTTCGGGCAGCGGGTGCGGAACCTGCACCCGGAGGGCGGATTCACCGGGCTGGGCACGTCGCCGGCCAGCAGAATGCGCTGCCGCTCACGCTCCTTGACGGGGTCAGGGAGCGGGATGGCCGACATCAGTGACTGGGTGTACGGGTGCGACGGACGCTGGAAGAGCTCTTCGGCCTCAGCGGATTCGACGACCTTGCCCAGATACATCACCACGACCCGATCGGCGATGTGCCGGATGACAGACAGGTCGTGCGAGATGAACATGTAAGCCAGGCCGAGTTCGGCCTGCAGGTCCTCGAGCAGGTTGATGACGCCGGCCTGGATCGAGACGTCCAGCGCCGACACCGGCTCGTCGAGCACCAGCAGCTTGGGCTTGAGCGCGAGGGCCCGGGCGATGCCGATGCGCTGGCGCTGCCCGCCGGAGAACTCATGCGAGTACCGGTTGCCGTGCTCGGGATTGAGCCCCACCTGCTTGAGCAGGGCACGGATCGTATCGCGGCCGACGTTGTTCTTGCCGTACAAGCCGTGGATACGCAGCGGCTCGGCCACGATCTCGTTGACGGTCATCCGCGGGTCGAGGGAGGCGAACGGGTCCTGGAACACGATCTGCATGTCGCG
>JBDTXT010000305.1:0-4071 GCA_040006035.1 Pseudonocardiales bacterium
AGGCGAGGTACTGGATCTCGGGAATCGGCAGCAGGCCGCTGACGCCGAAGCCCAGGCCGAGACCGAGGATCGCCTGCTCGTCGAGCAGGGTGTCGAAGACGCGCGGCGAGCCGAACTGCTGCTGCAGGCCGCGGGTCAGCCCGTAGACACCGCCCTTGCGGCCCACGTCCTCGCCGAAGACGAATGCCTCGGGGCGGGCCGCGAGTGCGTCGGTGAGCGTGGCGTTGATGCACTGGGCCAGCGTCAGGCTGCCGGCGTCCTCAGGCAGTTTGCCGTCGAACGCCCGCTGCCGCAGATCCTGTTGTGCACGCCGGCCGGCGGCCACGGCGATGGCAGCGGGGTCGCGCGGCGCGAGCGGTGCCATGACGCTCGACGCGCTGGTGAGCTTGGGCGCGTCTGCGACCTCGGCCGCCAGCTCGCCGACGCGCGTAGCGATCGCCGTGTAGCGCGCCATCAGGTCGGTGCCGCGGATCATGGCCGCCAAGGCCAGCAGCGGGTCGCGGGTCAGATCTGCGGCGATCACGGCCGGGGTGCGATAGCCGGACTCGACGTCGGAACCGGCGTGGGCCAGGTAGCGCACCGTTCGCAGGTGCAGCAGCGCCGGGCGCCGCAGGCGCCGGGCCGTGTCGGCGGCCTGGTGGGCCATCGCCCGGGCCGCGTCGGGATCGTCGCCGTCGGCTTCGAAATAGCGGATGCCCGGCCGCTGCGCCGCTTCGCGCACCCACCCGGACGGTGTGGGCACCGAGATGCCCAGCCCGTTGTCCTCGCAGACGAACAGCAGCGGCATCGGCAGGGCCTGCGCCACGCAGTAGCCCGCGGTGTTCAGTGCCCCCACCGCGGTGGAGTGGTTCAGGCTGGCGTCGCCGAAGCTGCAGACGGCGATCGAGTCTGGGGCCCAGCGGGTGGGCAGTCCGAGCCGCTTGGCGCGTCCGATCGCGAACGCCACGCCGACGGCCCGCGGCAGGTGCGAGGCGATCGTCGAGGTCTGCGGGATGACGGCGAGGGACGCGTCGCCCCACACCTTGTGGCGCCCACCGGAGGCCGGATCAGCCACCGCAGCGGCCAGGCCGAGCAGCACTGCGCGCAGCCCGTCGTCCAGCGAGCGGCCGGCCTGTAGCGAGCGGGCCAGGAAGAAGGCACCGGAGCGGTAGTGCAGCAGCGCCGGGTCGGTGGGCCGCAGCGCCTGGGCGACGAACGCGTTGGATTCGTGCCCCGCGGAGCCGATCGTGTAGTAACCCTCGCCGCGCTCGCGCATCCGGCGGGCCTCGACGTCGAGCAGTCGGCTGCCCGCCATCGCGTCGAATGTGCTCAGCAGTCCGGGGTCGGTCGGCGGCGCGTCGACGCGTGCGGCGAGGGCAGCAAGGCCGTCGCGGACATGGCGGTCGAGCAGGTCGTGCGGGGTTGCGGCGCCGGTGCCGCGCGGAGCTATCACGGGTCTAGACGCTAAACGACGCCGCCTGGACTCAGGCAGGGCGCAGCCGGCGCTGCACCCGCGAGCGCATCTCGGCGATCAACGCGACGTCGGCAGCCGACTCGGGCAGGTAGACCACCATCCGGCAGTCGAGGGTGCGGGGAATCGGGAAGGCCGACGCACGCACCCGAACGATGCCCAGGCCGAAGCACTTGAACGCCTTGGTGATCGGGCCGGGTTCGGCGATCGGGTGAGCCGCCCACAGCCGGGCGAACTCGTCACTCGCGGCGCACAACGTCTCGATCAGATCGACCCAGTCGGGCTCGCCCAGGTGGTTGGCGTAGTTGGCCCGCAGGTTGGCGACCATCGCGGCGCAGACGTCGATGTCGGTGACCGGTGAGTCTCCACCCGGGCGCGCGTAGATCTGCCACAGCGCGTTGCGTTCGATGCCGGTGGCGCTCACCAGTCCGGGAAACAGCGCCGCGTAGGACTCATTGCAGGCGAGCAGGTCGGACTTGCCGTTGTAGGCGCAGGCCGGCGCGGGATCGAGCGCATCGAGCACCGGCAGCACCTCATCCGGCACGGACTCGCTCGCGTACGGGGTGGGGACGCCGGGCACCTCTGCCAGCCGGTACAGGTGCCACCGCTCGGAGGTGCCCAGCTTGAGCACGCGGGCGATCGCGTCGAGCACCTGGACGCTGGCATTGATCGGGCGGCCCTGCTCGAGCCAGGTGTACCAAGTGACGCCGACGCCCGCGAGCTGCGCGACCTCTTCGCGGCGCAAGCCTGGTGTTCGCCGCCGCAGCCCAGGCGCGAGGCCGACGTCGGCGGGCGTGACGCGGTCGCGGCGGCTGCGCAGGAAGGACGCGAGCTCGTCGCGGCGCTGCTTGCTGTACGTGCCTGCGATCACGGTCACGAGTCAATCCTGCGGCACCGACAACGGGTCAGCCTAGTGCTGGCGGTACCAGGATCAATGGACTCTGCCCGTCGGGCGGGGATCAAGGCGAGCGTGAGTTCCATGACCGCCACCGTCGCCGCAACTGATGCGGCCCGCTCCCACGCCCCGGCCCGTCCGGCCGCTCGGCCTGGCGTGATCCTCGCCCTGCTGCTCACCGGTCAGTTCATGGCCATCCTCGACGTCTCGATCGTCAACGTTGCCGCGCCGACGCTGCGCTCGGACCTGCACACCTCCGGGGCCGGCTTGCAGCTGGTGATCGCCGGCTACACGATCAGCTACGCCGTCCTGCTCATCACTGGTGCGCGGCTGGGGGATCGGTTCGGCCACGGCCGGATGTTCCGGGCTGGGCTGGCCGGGTTCACGGCGGCGTCTTTGCTGTGCGGACTGGCGCCGACAACCGAGCTGCTAATTACCGCCCGGCTACTGCAGGGCGTGGGCGCGGCGCTGATGATGCCGCAGGTGATGAGCCTCATCCAGCGCACCTTTGCCGGCGGCGCGCGGGCGCGCGCCCTATCGCTGTACTCGGCGGTCATCGCCTGTGGTGCCGTGATCGGGCAAGTGCTCGGGGGCGTGCTTGTCAGCGCCGACCTGTTCGGCGCGGGCTGGCGCCCGGTTTTCCTCGTCAACGTGCCGATCGGGCTCGTTCTGCTGATACTGGCCCGACGCCTGCCGGCCGACCGCGGGGCGAAGGACCGTCCGCTCGACCCGGCTGGGGTGCTCACGCTGTCCTCGGCGGTGCTGTTGCTGATCGTCCCGCTCGTCCTCGGTCACGAGGAGCACTGGCCCCTGTGGGGCTGGGTCTCGCTCGCCACGAGCGCGGTCATGTTCGGCGGGTTCGCCGTGCTCGAACGTCGAGTGGAGCGGCGCGGCGGGTCGCCGATCGTCTCCGGACGGCTGCTGCGGACGCCGGGCCTGCTCGTCGGGGCGGCCGCGCTGCTCATCGCGATGATCAACTACGGCGGGTACCTGTTCGCGATGGCGCTGCACCTGCAGGCCGGGCTCGGCGAGAGCCCGTTGCGCGCGGGCTTGGCCTTCGCGCCCGCGGCCGTCGGCTTCGCGATCACCGGACTCACCTGGCGCTACCTACCGGCGCGGCTGCACGGTCGGATCATCCCGATCGGCCTTGTCCTGGCCGCGCTCGGGTACCTGCTGCTCGCGCCCATCCTGCGCGACGGCGGAACCGGTGGGCTGGTACTCGGGATCGACCTGGTCTTCGTCGGGATGGCACTCGGGCTGGCGTTCAGCCCGCTACTGACAGTTGCGCTGACCCACGTGCCGATGGCCGACGCTGCCGATGCGAGCGGTGTCCTCGTCACGGTGTTCCAGCTCGGGCAGGTCGTCGGCGTGGCCACGCTCGGTACGACGTACCTGTCCCTGATCCACGCGCCTGGCCCACAGTCATCAGCGCACGCCCTGGTGGTGACCCTCGTGGTCCTCGCCCTGACCGCGCTAGTCGGCGCGGCGTTCGCCGTGGCCCTGATCCGGCCCCGGCGCGCCCTGAGCGACGACCCCAGGTCAGTGACGTCGGATTCCGGCGTGTCTGATCAGGCTGATACGTCACTCAACGTGGCAGGTCCTTTGCTTGGCTAATTACGCTGGCCAATGTGCCCGTGTTGACGCGTCGGCGTCGCCTGCTCGTGCTGGCGATCTGCTGCCTGAGCCTGCTGATCGTCTCGATGGACGTGACGATCGTCAACGTCGC
>JBDTXT010000306.1:0-4063 GCA_040006035.1 Pseudonocardiales bacterium
CCGGGCACCCCTTCCCGTACATCTCCGGCCTCTCGCTCAACCTGGCCGTGCTCGTCCGTGAGCATGACGGCAGCATCGAGCACTTCGCCCGGGTGAAGGTGCCGAACAACGTCCCGCGCTTCGTCGTCGTCTCGCAGACCTCCGTCGAGTCGGAGTTCCTGCCGCTGGAGGACCTCATCGCGGCACACCTGCCGATGCTCTTTCCGGGCATGCAGGTCGTCGAGCACCATCTGTTCCGGGTCACCCGCAACGCCGACTTCGAGGTCGAGGATGACCGCGACGAGGATCTCCTGCAGGCCCTCGAACGCGAACTCGCCCGCCGCCGCTTCGGTCCCGCCGTCCGGCTCGAGGTCACCGACGACATCGCCGACGAGGTGCTCGACCTGCTCGTGAGCGAGATCGACGTACAGCCCGAAGACGTGCAACACATGCCCGGGCTTATCGACCTCAGCTCGCTGTGGCAGGTGTACGAGGTTGACCGACCGGCACTCAAGGAACGCCCCTTCGTGCCGGCTACGCACCCGCGCTTCGCTGAAGGCGAGACGCCGAAGTCGGTCTTCGCCACGCTGCGCGACGGCGACGTGCTCGTGCATCACCCGTACGAATCCTTCGCCACCAGCGTGCAGCGTTTCATCGAGCAGGCAGCAGCCGACCCGCACGTGCTGGCAATCAAGCAGACGCTCTACCGCACGTCCGGCGACTCCCCGATCGTCGACGCCCTGATCGATGCGGCCGAGGCCGGCAAACAGGTCGTGGCGCTCGTAGAGATCCAGGCCCGCTTCGACGAGCAGGCCAACATCAAGTGGGCACGCGCACTGGAACGTGCCGGATGTCATGTCGTCTACGGCGTCGTCGGGCTCAAGACGCACTGCAAGACAGCGCTGGTCGTGCGGCAGGAGGGCGGCCAGATCAAGCGCTACGCCCACGTCGGCACCGGCAACTACAACCCGAAGACCGCGCGCCTCTACGAAGACCTCGGCCTGTTCACCGCCGACGAGGCGATCTGCGCCGACCTCACCGACCTGTTCAACGTGCTCACCGGCTACTCGCGCCAGACCGAATACCGCTCGCTGCTGGTCGCGCCCCAGGGCATCCGCTCCGGGCTCATCGAAGGGATCGAGCGCGAGATCGAGCACGTGCGCGCCGGCCGTCCCGGCCACATCCAGTTCAAGACGAACCACCTCGTAGACGAGCAGACCATCGACGCGCTCTACCGGGCGTCCATCGCCGGGGTTCGTGTGCAACTTCTCGTGCGCACGTTCTGCACGATCCGCGCGGGCGTGCCGGGTCTCTCGGACAACATCACCGTCCGTTCGATCCTCGGTCGTTTCCTGGAGCATTCCCGGGTCTATTACTTCGGCGGCGGCGGTGCCCCTGAGTACTGGATCGGCTCGGCTGACCTCATGCACCGCAACCTCGACCGTCGGGTCGAGGTCCTGTGCGAGGTGGCCGACATGCAGGCTCAGACGCACCTGCACGAGTGCCTCGAGATGGCCTTCGCCCCCGAGACGGTCGGCTGGGATCTCCACCCGGACGATGAGTGGATACGCTCGGGCGGCCCGAATCAGCTCGACCTGCAGGAGTGGCTGATGAAGCGGCTTGCCAACCGCGGCGAGTAGCCCGCGATGCCCATCTCTTCGACCGTCGCCGCCGCTGGTGGTGTCGTCTGGCGCGGCCGCCACGGTGACCTCGAGGTCGCGCTCGTGCACCGGCCGCGCTACGACGACTGGACCCTTCCCAAGGGCAAGCTGAAGGACGGCGAGTCCGAGTTGGCGGCCGCAGTCCGCGAGGTTCACGAGGAGCTCGGCGCGATTGTGGCGGTGTCCCGCCGGGTCGGTCGGGTCCGCTATCGACACGAAGGGGCCAAGAAGACCGTCGCGTACTGGGCGATGCGTTATCTCGCAGGTGATTTCGTCGCCAACGACGAAGTCGACGGGATCGAGTGGCTGGCCCCCGAGAAGGCGGTCGGGCGGCTGACCTATCCGGTAGACCTGCCTGTACTGGCCGACTTCGCGGCGCTGCCGGTGCCCGATGCGGTGATCTTGCTGGTCCGGCACGCCAAAGCGGGAAAGCGCAGCGAGTGGCGTGGCGACGACCGGCTACGCCCGCTCGATCCGGCCGGGACGCAACAGGCTCAGGAGCTGGCCGAGTTGCTGCGCCGCTTTGCACCGCAGCGGGTGATTTCAGCCGACCTGACTCGCTGCGTGCAGACCGTCGAGCCGCTGGCCAAGTCCCTGGGCTTGGACGTGCAGCTCGACCCGGCATTCGGCGACGACTCCTATGCCCAGACGCCAACAGCAACCGAAACCGCGCTGCTCTCGCTGGCCAAGCCCAGTACGGTCACCGTCGTGTGTAGTCAGGGCAGCACCATCCCCGCCCTCATCGACACGCTGGCACCCGGCAGTGACTCGTCAGACACCCGCAAGGGCGCCACCTGGGCATTGTCCTTCGTCGACGGCGACATCGTCGCGGTCGACTACTACGGCGCGGCACGCGGCAGACACGCGTAGTGGTACCCGACGACGGGGACCAGCGCAGCGCGCGGGCACCCGTCGTCGCGAAGTGTTGAGCTAGCGCGCGGCCTTCTTGGCCGGTGCCCGTTTGGCCGGAGCCTTCTTGGCGGGAGCCTTCTTGGCCGGAGCCTTCTTGGCCGGAGCCTTCTTGGCGGGCGCCTTCTTGGCGGCCGTCGCGGCGGCGGGCGCCTTCTTGGCGGCCGTCTTCTTGGTGGGGGCTGCCGTGGTGGCAGCCGCCTTCGTGGCAGGGGCCTTCTTCGCAGCCGCCTTCGTGGCCGGAGCCTTCTTCGCCGGAGCCTTCTTTGCAGCCGCCTTCGTGGCCGGAGCCTTCTTCGCAGCGGCCTTCTTCGCCGGAGCAGCCTTCGTCGCAGCGGCCTTCTTGGCCGGAGCCTTCGTGGCCGGAGCAGCCTTCCTGGTGGCGGCACCGGTCACCGCTGCCGCGGCAGCACGAACGCTGGCCGGTGGCTTCGGCATGGTGGCTGCGGTCAGCTTCGGGAGCTTCTTCGCACCCGAGATGACGTCCTTGAGCTCCTTGCCTGCGGAGAACTTGGGCACCGACTTCTTCTTCGACTTCATCCGCTCACCCGTCTGCGGGTTGCGGACCCACCGCGCATTGCGCACGGCCTTCTCGAAGGAGCCGAAACCGGTGATGGCGACCTTCTCGCCCTTGGCGACCTCACGGGTGATGGTGTCGAGCACCGACTCCAGTGCATGGGACGCCTGCTTGCGGTTCCCCTCGTAACGCGCGGCGAGCGCGTCGATGAGCTCTGACTTGTTCACTAGCTTCCCTTCCAATGAACCATGGGATGCCGAGCTCGTGCTCGACCCTCTGCGAGGCACGCTAGGCACATGCAGTGGTGACCACAATCACCATCGCCCCATTTGTAGGGCTTTTTTCAGAGAGTGGCGGGCATCCAGGTCGGCCGGGCGGCCTCGAAGGCAGCGATGTCGGCGTCGTGGCCGAGGGTGATGCCGATGTCGTCGAGGCCCTCGAGCAGGCGCCACCGGGTGTAGTCGTCGATGTCGAAGGAGTCCTCAACGGCGTCCTCACCGGATCCGGCGCGGACGGTGCGGGTCTCCAGGTCGACGGTGATCTGGCCGCCAGGATTGTCGTCGAGCCAGTCCCACAGGCGCTGCACGACCTTCTCGTCGACCTGCGCAGCGACCAGTCCGGCCTTGCCGGAGTTCCCGCGGAAGATGTCGGCGAAACGTGAGGAGATCACTGCGCGGAAGCCGTAGTTCTGAAGGGCCCACACCGCGTGCTCGCGCGAGCTGCCGGTGCCGAAGTCCGGACCTGCGACCAGCACCGACCCTTCGACGTACGTCGGGTTGTTGAGCACGAAGTCGGGGTCGCCCCGCCAGGCCGCGAACAGACCGTCCTCGAAGCCGGTGCGGGTCACGCGCTTGAGGTAGACCGCCGGGATGATCTGGTCGGTGTCCACGTTGCTGCGACGCAGCGGAACGCCGACGCCCGTGTGGGTGGTGAAGGCATCCATGTCAGACCTCCTGGAGATCGGCGGGGCTGGACAACGTGCCGCGCACGGCAGTCG
>JBDTXT010000307.1:0-4039 GCA_040006035.1 Pseudonocardiales bacterium
CGTGACCGGTTTCAGACCCGCAAACCGACCACTTGCGGGGAAAAGTCGCACTGAGCCGGTCAGTAGCGGGGAAGAGTGCGAAGGACTGGGTGCAATCAACCATGGTGTCGGCCCACCTCGATAGCCGTGCCGGTGATGGGGCGGCCGGCCACGTTGGCGGTGCTCTGCGGCGCGCCCTGCAGCAGCGGCGCCTGCGACTCGACGGTGTAGTAGTCCTTGTCGTCGCCCAGGCGCATCGGGTGCGGCGGCGCCTCCATGCCCGGCAGCAGCGGCGCCATCAGTTGTTCCTTGGTGTAGATCAGGTCCTCGCGGTTGTCGAGCGCGAGTTCGTACTCGTTGCTCATCGTCAGTGACCGGGTGGGACAGGCCTCGACGCACAGGCCGCAGAAGATGCAGCGCAGGTAATTGATCTGGTACACCGCGCCGTAGCGCTCACCCGGCGAGTAGCGCGCCTCGTCGGTGTTGTCGCCGCCTTCGACGTAGATCGCGTCGGCCGGGCAGGCCCAGGCGCACAGTTCGCAGCCGACGCACTTCTCCAGGCCGTCCGGATGCCGGTTGAGCACGTGCCGGCCGTGGTAGCGCGGCGCGGTCGGGAAGATCTCGAACGGGTACTGCTGGGTGTAGACCTTCTTGAACATCGTGGCGAAGGTCAGGCCGAAACCCTTCGCGAAGCCAGTGGCGCTGCCGGTGGGCTCGGTGCTCGGCTGCTTAGCCATCGGGGTCTTCTCCCTCCGCAATCGCGGATGTGGGCGGTCGGACCGTCGCTGTGGTGAGGCGCTTCGGCGGTGTCATCTGCGGCACCACGAGATCCATCGGTGGCGTGGGGAACGTGGGCGTGAGCTGAGCGTCTTCCTCGTCCTCGTCCTCGCGATCGGCTGCCCGGCGGGCGGCGGAACCCTCGAGCATCATCAGGGCCGGGACGACGACGAGCAGCAGCACCAGGGTCAGCGGAATCGCGGTCGCCTTCCAGGCCGGCCAGCCCCGGTCGCGCAGGACGTGGATCGTGGTGACGGCGAGAATCCAGACCAGGTTGATCGGGATGAGGACCTTCCAGCCCAGGTGCATGAACTGGTCGTAACGCACCCGAGGCAGCGTGCCCCGCAGCCAGACGAACACGAAGATAATGAAAATGATCTTGCCGACGAACCAGATCACGGGGAACCAGCCCGAGTTGCAGCCCGCCCAGATCGCGTGGACCCCCCACGGTGCATGCCAGCCGCCGAGGAACAGAGTGGTGGCCAGGGCCGACACGGTGACCATGTTGATGTACTCGGCCAAGAAGAACATCGCGAACTTGAACGACGAGTACTCGGTGTGGAATCCGCCGACCAGTTCGGACTCGGCTTCGGCCAGGTCGAATGGGGCACGGTTGGTCTCACCCACCACGGCGATCGCGTAGATGGCGAAGGACACGAACAGCGGGATGATGTACCAGGTGTGTTCCTGCTCAGCGACGATGCCCGAGGTCGACATCGTCCCGGCGAACAGGAACACCGCGACCATCGACAGCCCCATCGCGACCTCGTAGGAGATCATCTGGGCCGCCGAGCGCAACGAGCCGAGCAGCGGATAGGTAGAGCCGGAGGCCCAGCCCGACAGCACGATGCCGTAGACGCCCAGCGATGAGCAGGCGAAGACGACAAGCACACCCACCGGCAGGTCGGTGAGTTGCAGCGGGGTGCGGTGGCCGAAGATCGACACCTCAGGGCCGAACGGGATGACTGAGAAGGCCAGGAACGCGGGTACCGCCGACAGAATCGGCGCCAGGAAGTAAACCGCCTTGTCGGCCAGGGCCGGGACGACTTCTTCCTTGAAGGCCAGCTTCAGGCCGTCGGCGAGGGATTGCAGCGTGCCCCACGGCCCCACTCGGTTGGGGCCGATGCGGTTCTGCATCCGGCCGACGACCTTGCGCTCGAAGACGATCGCGAACAGCGTCATGACGACGAGGAAGACGAAGACTCCGAGCACCTTGATCAGCACGATCCACAGCGGCTGGTTGCCGAATCCGGCGACATTCTGTGAGCTTGCGAGCAGAACATGGGCGGAGTTGCTTGCGGCCAGGACGCTCATGACACACCTCCCGCCGCGGCCTCGGGATCGGCGCCGAGCACCGGCGGCGCGTCGGAGCGCGTGAGCCGCACGACGTCGCCGGCAACGGCGCCGAGCGTGGCGCGCACGGCGCAGCCCCGCGCGTTCGTCGGCAGCCAGACGACCCGGTCGGGCAGGTCGTCGATGACCACCGGCAGCACGAGCGTTCCGCGGTCGGTGGCCACGGCGACGCAGTCGCCGGCTGAGACCCCGATCTCGGCCGCGGTGGCCACGTTGAGCAGGGCGCGGGCCGGCTTGGCCGTGCCGGCCAGGTGTTCGTCGCCGTCCTGCAGGCGCCCGGCGTCGATCAACTCGGCCCAGGTAGCCAGCAGAGCCTCGCCCTTCGCCGGCGTGCGCGCAGCCGCCGCCGCCACGCTCGGCACGGCCGGGCGGTGCATGCCGAAGGCCAATTGGACGAGCTCGTCGCGGGCAGCGGCGACGGTGGGCAGCGCGAGGTGGACGTCGAGTTCCTCGGCCAGCGCGTGCAGTACGCGTCCGTCGGTGAGGGCGCCAGTACCCACCAGGGTCTCGCCGAACGGGCGGCGCCGGCCCTCCCAGGTGACGTAACGACCAGACTTCTCAGCCGGCGGCGCGACGGGCAGAACCACGTCGGCACGTTCGGTGACGGCGCTGCGGCGAACCTCGAGGCTGACGATGAACCCGGCCCGTTCGAGTGCTTCGGCGGCCAGCGCCGGGTGGGCGAAGTCGGCCGGGTCGACACCGCCGACGACGAGCGCGGCCAGCGAGCCGTCGACCGCCGCTTGCAGGATGGTGTCGGCGTCGCGTCCGGTCTGCTCGGGCAGCACAGCACCCCATGCACGTTCGACCTCGGCCCGCGCAGCGGCGTCGCCGACCGGACGCCCACCGGGCAGCAGGTTCGGCAGTGCGCCGGCGTCGACGGCACCCCGCTCACCTGCGCGCCGCGGCACCCAGGCCAGCTTGGCGCCGGTCAACGCAGCCAGGTTGGCCGCGGCGGTGTATGCACCTGGCGATGACGCCAGCCGCTCGCCGACCAGGATGACTGCGCCGTCGCGGGCCAGCGCCTGCGTGATCGTGTCGTCGAGCGCGTCGAGGCCGGCCGCCTCGGCACCGGGCAGGGTCTGGATGAGCTTGCCGTCGAGCTTGGCCAGGCCGCGCGACCTGAACGGCGCGAGCGACCAAACCGAGGTACGGCCCAGACGGGCGGACTTGCGCAGTCGCAGGAAGACGATGGGTGACTCGTCCTCGGGCTCGAAGCCGACCAGCAACACGGCCGGTGCCTGCTCAAGGGATTCGTAGGAGACATGCTCGGGGGTGGTGCCGGCCACGTGCGAGCCGAGGAACTCGAGTTCCTCGACACTGCCCGGGCGCGAGCGGAAGTCGATGTCGTTGGTGCCCAGCACGACCCGGGCGAATTTCGCATAGGCGTAGGCGTCTTCTTCGGTCAGTCGACCGCCCGGCAGCACGCCGACACCGCCGCGGTCGACCGCCTCACGCAGGCCGATGGCCGCCCGCTCGAACGCGTCGGGCCAGCTCGTCTCGACGAGCGCACCGGCCTGGTTGCGCACCATCGGCGCGAGCAGCCGATCGGCCTGGGTGGCGTAGTTGAACGACCAGCGGCCCTTGTCGCAGTTCCACTCCTCGTTGACCTGCGGGTCATCGCCCGCGAGCCGCCGGGTGATCTTGCCTCGGCGCCAGTCCGAGCGCTGTGCGCAGCCGGACGAGCAGTGCTCGCACACCGAGTCGGTGGACAGCAGGTCGAACGGCCTGGCCCGGAACCGGTACGACGCACCGGTGAGCGCCCCGACCGGGCAGATCTGCACTGTGTTGCCGGAGAAGTAGGACTGGAACGGCTCCTCGGAGGACGTCCCGATCTGCTCGTGGGCGCCGCGCTCGAGCAGGTCGATGAACGGGTCACCGGCGATCTGCTCGGAGAAGCGGGTGCAGCGCTGGCACAGCACGCAGCGCTCGC
>JBDTXT010000308.1:0-4034 GCA_040006035.1 Pseudonocardiales bacterium
CGAGCCCGAGCCGGTCGCGCCGCCGGACGGGTTCGACGCCGTCGTCGTCTTCTGCGGCAAGTTCGCCGACTGGAAACGGCTGGATGTGCTGCTGCGTGCCGCCGCGATCTACGAGCAGAGCGAGCGCCGAGTCATCACCCTCGTGATCGGCTCCGGACCACCCGAGGCCCAGCGCGGCCTGCACGAGCTGAGCACCGAACTCGGGTTGCGCCGCACCTACTTCCTCGGGCCGCGAGCCCAGGACGAACTCGCCGTGCTGTTCGGCTGCGCCGACGTCGGGTGCTTCCCCTCCTATCGCGAACCGTTCGGACTCGTCTTTGTCGAGTGCATGGCCTGTGGCACTCCGGTGATCGGCGCCGACTCCGGCGGCCCGCGCGACTTCGTGACCTCCGAGGTCGGCACCCTGGTTCCGGAGACCGATGATCGGAGCGCGCTCGCCGCGGCACTGACGCAGGCGATCAACCAAGCCCTCGACGCCGACTGGAAGACTAGCCGCGGACCCGTTGCCGCGCAGTACGCGCGCAACCGGTTCAGCGTGACCGGCCAGGTGTCACACCTGCTCGCCGAAGTCGACCGGCTGACCAGCTGACCGCACTCCGGTCAGCGACTGACCGGGCGTCGCGCGGTCCTAGCCGATCGCGTAGAGAGTGCCGCTCGTCGTCCCGAGGTAGAGCGTCCCGTCGCGGCCAATCGCCGGGTAGGAGTTGATCGAGCCGTCCAGGGCCAAGGCGAACAGTCGTTTGGCGTTGTGGTCATAGCCATAGACGTTGGCGTTGGTGCTGCCCCAGTACACGTTGCCCTTGGCATCGACGGCGGGCGAAGTCCAGATCGACTCCTTCTTACGCCCCAGCGGGGCGATGTCGTGGGTTACCGCACCGCTCGGGCTCACGATCCGCAGCCGGCCGCTGTTGTCCCCGAAGTACGCGGTCCCGTCGGGTCTCACCACTGAGGACGAGTAGGTGTTGTCCTTGATGTCGAACGACCAGGCCACGGTGCCGTCGGGTCGCACGCCGTACTCGCGGCCGTGGTTAGTGCCGAGTACCACTGTGCCGTCTGGTGCGATGCCGTTCGAGACCTCGACGATACGTTTGGCGTCGAAGCGCCAGCGCACCGCGCCGCTCTCGCCAAGGTCGCGGACGGCAACGAGGTCGTGGTCGGCGCCGGTGTAGATCGTGCCGTCCGGTCCCACGGACGCGCTGGAGTAGTCGATCCCGCCGACGTCGAGCGTCCACACCAAGCGGTGGGCGCTCGGGGTGATCTCGAACGCGCTGAGGTGGCCGGACAGGTCCGCGACATACACGCGGTTCGCGCCCGCGACGGCAGGCGACAGCACCTGGCCGTCCAGTTGCTGCTTCCACAGCAGTCCGCCGGTCTTCGTGAGGGCGGAAAGGGTGTTGTGCGGGCCTGGCCACAGGATCGTCCCGTCGGCAAGGACGGCAGCGCTGGTCGAGAGATCCGATCCATAGCTTCCCTGACCGTCGTAGGTCCAACGGTCCGCGCCCGTGGCCGGGTCGAGGGCGTGCAGCACACCGGCGTTGGTAGCGGCGAGTATCGAGCCGTCCACTCCGATGACTGGGCCAGGGGTGACGTTGCCGCCCAGCGAACGCATCCACTTCACTTTCGCGCTCTGCGGACCGGTGGCCGTCGTGCCGGAGGAGAACCGCGCGTCATACCCGGCTTCGGGCCACTCCGAGGCGGGGCTGGGCAAGCTACCGACGCCAGGCAAACCGGGACCGAGGTGTGCGACAGCGCCCACCTGCCCGACGGGGCTGCCCCCGCCACCTCCGCTACAGGCAGCGAGGAGGATCGCGGCAGTCGGGGCGAGGGCCAGCGCGGCCGTCCTAATCAGGTTCACACCCCGCGACGCTAGTTCTGCCATGCGCATCCAACCCTTACGATCCGGGACTTATCCCTGAGCTAGTGGCTGATCACAATTCGGCCACGAGGAGCAGACGAATGCGGCGACGGCAGGTGGGGTCGAGTCTCTGACTAGTCCGACCGGTACCCTTCGGTCGCGGCGTTGCGGGTAAACGACAGCGGTCGACGTTGATGGATTTATTCACTCTGGCGCGAGGAAGTTTCGGGTGTCCCAGGATCAGCTAGCGGCTTTCGAGTTCGACGTCGTGGTGGTGGGTGGCGGCGGCCACGTGGGTTTGCCACTTGCCATCGCCTTCGCCGACCGGGGACTGCGGGTGGCAATTTACGATGTGAACGAAGCCGCGGTCAAGACTGTGCTCGCGGGGCACTTGCCGTTCCGAGAGGAGGGCGCGCAGGAGGCGCTGCGCCAGGCGCTTGACGCCGGCCTGCTGCACGCCACGACCGATCCCGAGGTCGTCAGCACGAGCGAACACGTTGTCGTCGTGGTCGGCACGCCCATCGACGAGCACCTCAACCCCAACCCGCACATCGTGCTGCACGCGTTCGATGCCTTCCGGCACCACCTGCGGCGCGGCCAGCTGCTTGTGTTGCGCAGCACTGTCTACCCGGGTGTCACTGACTGGCTGGAGCGCCAGCTGCGCAGCCACGGGATCGACATCGATGTCGCGTTCTGCCCCGAGCGCATCGCCGAGGGCAAGGCCATGCAGGAGCTGTTCTCGTTGCCGCAGATCGTCTCTGCCCGCACGACGGCGGTGCGTGCTCGCGCTGGGAGCTTGTTCAAGCACCTGACCGCCAGCATCGTCGAGCTCGAGCCCGAGGAGGCCGAGCTGGCCAAGCTGTTCACCAACTCGTGGCGCTACATCAAGTTCGCCGCTGCTAACCAGTTCTATGAAGTGGCCAACGACCATGGCCTGGACTACGACCGCATCCGCGCTGCTATCGCCCATGACTACCCGCGCGCGGCCGATGTGCCCGGTGCTGGTTTCGCGGCTGGGCCGTGCCTGTTCAAGGACACCATGCAACTGGCCGCCTTTGCCGACAACTCCTTCCTGCTCGGCCACTCGGCCATGTTGGTCAACGAAGGCTTACCGCTCTACCTCGTCTCCCACCTGGAAAAGACCTATGCCTTGGGCGACATGACGGTCGGCATCCTGGGCATGGCATTCAAGGCTGAGAATGATGACATCCGCTCCAGCTTGGCCTACAAGCTCAAGCGGATCCTGCAGTTCCGGGCCAAGGAGGTACTCACCACCGACCCGTTCGTGGTCGTCGACGACAACCTGCTGCCGGTGGACGAGGTGCTCGAGCGCTCGGATCTGCTGATCGTCGGCGCACCGCACGACCAGTACCGCGCGCTGGTGATCGACAAGCCCGTAGTCGACATTACGAACCTGCTCGGCCGCGGCACGCTGGTGTGAGCCTGTCGATAGCGGTGGTGATCCCCGCGTACAACGAGGGCGAATCGATCGTGCCGGTACTCGACCGGATCTTCGATGCGGTCGAGTGTGAGTGCGAGGTCCTCGTCGTCGTCGACTTCGAGCAGGACACGACGCGCCCGGTACTTCGGGCGTACGCCGAGCACGAACCGCGGCTGCGCACCCTCATCAGCACCTACGGCCGGGGCCCGGCCAATGCGATCAGGTACGGAGTCGATCACGTCCAGGCTCCGGTCGTCGTCGTCACCATGGCCGACGGCAGCGACGATCCCCGCCAAATCGACGAACTCGCCCGCCTGGTCGATCGCGGCGTGGTGGTTGCCGCGGCGTCCCGTTACTCCGCCGGCGGCCAGCAGGTCGGTGGCCCTCTTTTCAAAGGGCTGCTGTCGCGCGGTGCCGGCCGCTCGCTGGCCCTAGCCGGCCGGGTCGGTACCAGGGACGCCACGAACAGCTTCAAGGCCTACTCAACCGAGTTCATCCGGGAGGTTGGCGTCCACAGTGGCAGCGGTTTCGAGATCGGACTGGAGCTGACCGCCAAGGCCCGCCGGCTGCGCCGTCCGGTGGCCGAAGTCCCCACCATCTGGCTGGACCGGACCGCCGGTGAGTCCAATTTCAACCTCAAGGCGTGGATTCCGAAGTATCTGCGGTGGTACCGGTTCGCGTTCGGACCCCAGCTGACTGCAGAGCAGGTCGCCGAAGCAGCGGCAGCGATTGCAGCGC
>JBDTXT010000309.1:0-4031 GCA_040006035.1 Pseudonocardiales bacterium
CGGCTCGGGCTGGGCAGCGTCCGCACGATCGGCACCGAACTGGCCGAGCGGATCGTCACCGAGCGCGGGGCGGCACCGTTCACGTCAATGGCCGATCTGGCGCGGCGGGTGGGGCTGTCGGCCGACCAGGTCGAGGCGCTGGCCACCTCCGGCGCCTTCGACGGCTTCGGCGTCGCCCGCCGCACCGCGCTCTGGACAGCCGGTGCGGCAGCAACCGCTCGTCCAGGACAGCTGGACGTGGTGACCTTCGACGAGTCGGCCGTCCCCGCGCTGCCGCCGATGACCGAACCCGAGCAGCTGATCGCCGACATGTGGGCCACCGGCATTACCACCGACGCCTATCCCACCGCGCTGATCCGCGACCGCCTCGATGCGCTGGGCATCATCACCGCGGCCGGCTTGCGTTCGCTCGACGACCGCACTCGCGTCACCGTCGGGGGTGTGGTCACGCACCGGCAGCGCCCGGCCACCGCCCGCGGCGTCACCTTCCTCAACCTCGAGGACGAGACGGGCATGGTGAACGTGATCGTCGACGAAGTGGTGTGGGGCAGGCACCGGCGGGTCGCCCGCGAGTCCGGCGGCCTGCTCATCCGCGGCATGCTCGAACGCACCGGCGATGTGATCAACATCCTGGCCGAGCGCCTGGACAAGCTGAACCTCGGCCTCCGCACCTCCTCGCGAGATTTCCGATGAAGCCGGAAAGACGACCCTGGCACTCACCATGCAGGCTTTCGTAGCGCCCACTGGCGTCGCTGAGCAGGCACAGCTCTCCGCGGCAGCGAGCAAGTGAGCCCGGCTACGCTGACCGCCATGCTGCCCACCATGCCTCGTGTCCGCCGCGGCGTGACGGCAGGTGTCATCGCCGCGTCCCTGGCCGCAGCCATGGGCGGGTGCGGCTCGACGCATCACAACAAGAATAACGGCGGCGCCACGTCCTCTTCGCCATCGACGGTCGTCGCCACCCGCTGGTGGTCGAACGCGGCGGTGACGGCGGGGAGCAAGATCGACCCGGCGCACCCTGATGCCGCGGCGAAGGATCTACACCCGTCGCAGACGGACTACTGCGGCATGCTCAAGCAGACGGTCGCGGCGGGCAAGTCGATCCTGCCCGACATCACGGCGACCGATCCGGCGTTGTTGACCAGTGCGAAGGCCTTCGTGGCCGAGATAGAGAAGGTGGCACCGGCAAGCGTCACGAGTCAGTGGCAGTTGATCGGCCCGGCCGTGCTCTCGCTGGTGAAGTCGGGCGGCGACACCGGCTCGCTGCCCGCCGTCGACCTCGGCGCGCTGACCAAGGCGGCTGACGCGATCGGCGCGGACTCACTGGCGAACTGCGGCGTCGATCTGTCGTCAGTGACTGGCCTGCTGCCGAAGAAGTAGCCGTACCCGTCATTCCCGGCCCGCCCGTCCCGCTGGGAAGAGCGGGCGCGCTACTGCGGCGGGTACTGCTGGGTGGGCGGATAGCCCGGCTGGCCCTGGTATCCCTGCGGAGGCGGCTGCTGGTACCCGGGCGGCGGCGCAGGCTGTTGATAACCCGGTGGCGGCTGCTGATACCCGGGCGCGGGCTGCTGGTAGTTCAGCCGCGAGCGCCGCTCGCCGTCCTGCTCGATGAGCCGGTTCAGGGTCTGCTGCATCGAGTCCGAACGCGGGACGTTGTGCAGGTTCTGCTGGCCGTGCTCACCGGCCGACTCGATGGTGAGCGTCCCGGCCTTGACGATGCGGTCCCACAACGTCTGCGAGAAGCCGACGTCGTTGATGCGCTGCAGGGCGATGTCGCGCCCGACGTGCTTGAACACGCCCGTCCGGATCAGCACCCGGTGCGACGTGAACACGTAGTGCGTCGTGCGCCAGCGGATCCACGGCGCGAACGCCAGCCAGCACAGCAGGGCGAACCCCACCACGATGATCAGACCGATCACGATCGTGCGGCCGGTGCCGTCCTCAGGTGCGAAGGCGATGCCGACACCCGCGGCCGCGCAGATGGCAAAGAACCACAACGTCGCCGGCACCAGGGTGATCCAGTGCGGATGCAAATGCGCGACGACCTTCTCGTCGTCGGCGAGAACCTTATCTGGGTAAGCCACGGCAACCTCCGGTAGCTGGTCGGGTCCACGCTATCGGGTCGGACGGCTATTTGCCGATCAACCCGGTGCAGCAGGACGCAAGTGTTCGACCTCCCCGGCTCCGATCACCTGAATTGTCCCACCGACGTCGACCTGCAGCCGGCCGCCGGCGTCGATGCCCACGGCCGTCCCGCGCGCCACCGCGCCGTCGGTCCCGGTCACGGCCACCACCTGGCCCACGGTGGCGCAGGCGGCCTCATAGGCCGCGGCCAGTCCGCACGCCTCGGCGTCTCCGGCGACGTCGACCCACTGGGCGTACCGGGCATCGAGCCGGGCCAGGATCGCAGCGAGCAGCTCCCCTCGGTCGAGCGAGGTCGCCCGGCACAGCGCCAGCGAGGTCGCCGTCTCAACGGGCAATTCCTCGCGGGATGTGTGGACGTTGAGCCCGATCCCGATCACCACGGCCTCGCCGCTCGTCTGGGCCAGGATCCCCGCCACCTTGCCGAACGCGGCCGGGTCCGCACCCGGGCCGGCCAGCAGGTCGTTCGGCCACTTCAGCGCGACACGTACACCCGCGAACGTCCCAACCGCCTCGTACACGGCGACGCCGGCGAGCAGCGGCAGCCAGCCCCACACGAGCAACGGCACCTGCGGACGCAGCAGCACCGAGAAGGTCAGTCCCGCGCCCGGCGGCGAGACCCAGCTGCGATCCAGCCGACCACGCCCGGCCACCTGGTGGTCAGTTACCAGCACCGAGCGATCCGGAGCCGCGGTGTCGGCCAGCAGATCGGCGTTCGTCGACGCCGTCTCGGCCACCACCGTCACTCGTGCCCAGCGCTCGCCGAGGGCCGTCCGAAGATCATCGGACAGCTCCAGATCGCTCACAGGCACCACCGTAGTGGGGGCATGTGCGGCGAGATCAGTCACTCGCGACCTGTCCCGCCCACGCCGCGGATTAGGCTCACTGGCCATGGCAGCAGAGCCCGCAGACAAGCCGGACCTAGACCCGCACACAACGGCCGGAAAGCTGGCCGACCTCGACCGTCGCTACGACGAGGCGGTGCACTCCGGTTCGGCCCGGATGGTCGAGAAGCAGCACGCCAAGGGCAAGAAGACCGCCCGCGAGCGCATCGCAACGCTGCTCGACGAAGGCTCGTTCGTCGAACTCGACGAGTTCGCCCGCCACCGTTCGACGACGTTCGGCATGGATCACAGCCGACCCTTCGGCGACGGTGTGGTCACCGGGTACGGAACCGTCGACGGACGCCCGGTGTGCGTGTTCAGCCAGGACGTAACGGTGTTCGGTGGCAGCCTCGGCGAGGTCTACGGCGAGAAGATCGTCAAGGTGCTCGACTTCGCGCTCAAGAACGGCTGCCCGGTCGTGGGCATCAACGAGGGCGGCGGCGCCCGGATCCAGGAGGGCGTGGCCAGCCTCGGGCTCTACGGCGAGATCTTCCGCCGCAACGTGCTGGCTTCGGGCGTGGTGCCGCAGATCTCGCTCATCATGGGCGCGGCCGCCGGAGGGCACGTGTACTCGCCGGCGCTGACCGACTTCGTCGTGATGGTCGACAAGACGTCGCAGATGTTCATCACCGGCCCGGACGTCGTCAAGACCGTCACCGGCGAGGAGGTGACGCTCGAGGAACTCGGCGGCGCACGCACCCACAACACGGTCAGCGGCAACGCGCACTACCTGGGCGCCGACGAGGACGACGCGATCAACTACGTCAAGGCGCTGCTGTCCTACCTGCCCAGCAACAATCTCGATCCGCTGCCGGAGTTCGACACGGCCGCGTCGACTGATGTCGATGCCTCCGATTCTTTCCTGGACTCGTTCATCCCGGACTCGGCCAACCAGCCCTACGACATGCACGAGATCATCGAGCACCTGATCGACGACGGCGAGTTCCTCGAGGTGCACGCCCTGTTCGCGCAGAACATCATCGTCGGCTTCGGCCGCATCGACGG
>JBDTXT010000310.1:0-4006 GCA_040006035.1 Pseudonocardiales bacterium
ACGAGGAAGTCGTCGGTGCCGCCGAGAAAGAACACGTTGAGCACCTCGGGCAGCGCGGCGACCATAGCGGTGAACTCGGTGATGTGCCCGCGCGCATGCGACTGAAGGCGCACCGCGATCATCGCCTGGATCGGGCGGCCGAGCGCACTCGGATCGATGTCGGCGTGGAAGCCGCGGATCACGCCACTCTCGCGCAGCGAGCGCACCCGACCCAGGCAGGTCGAGGGCGCGATGCCCACCAGCTCGGCCAGCGCGTTGTTCGGCATCCGCGCATCGACAGCCAGGTGAGCCAGAATCCGGCGGTCGATGGCGTCCAGGACGGAGCGAACATTGTTCGGCGTAGGCGGGTTGTTCCCCAAGCGCTTCGAACTATCAGCTGTCATCGAAGGAGAATAACGAATTATCTGCACTCCGATGGCTTTGTGACGCCCTATCCTTCAGTATTACTCACCAAACCCATTCACTCCCCAATGTCTGTGGAGGCATCCCCATGAAGGTCGGCATTCCCCGCGAGGTCAAGAACCACGAGTACCGCGTGGCGATCACACCCTCGGGGGTGCACGAACTCGCCCGCTTCGGGCATGAGGTGTTCGTCGAACGCGATGCGGGCGTCGGCTCCTCGATCCCCAATGAAGACTTCGTCGCCGCCGGTGCCGAGATCCTCGACACCGCCGATGACGTCTGGGCCACGGCCGACATGGTGCTCAAGGTCAAGGAGCCCGTCGCCGAGGAATACCACCGCATGCGCAAGGACCAGGTGCTGTTCACCTACCTGCACCTGGCCGCCGACAAGCCCTGCACCGACGCCCTGCTGGTCGCCGGCACCACTGGTATCGCCTACGAGACCGTCCAACTGCCTGACAACTCATTGCCGTTGCTGGCCCCGATGTCCGAGGTCGCCGGGCGCCTAGCACCGCAGGTCGGCTCGTATCACCTGATGCGCCAGGGCGGCGGTCGCGGCACGTTGATGGGCGGGGTGCCCGGGGTGTACGCGGCCAAGGTCGTCGTCATCGGCGCCGGGGTGTCCGGCCAGAACGCCGCCGCCATCGCGCTCGGCATGCAGGCCGAGGTGCTGCTGCTGGACAAGAACGTGGCCCGGCTTCGTCAGATGGACGCCATCTATCAGGGCCACTGCCAGACCGTGGCCTCGAACGCCTACGAAGTCGAGCGCGCGGTGCTCGACGCGGACCTGGTCATCGGTGCCGTCCTGATCCCCGGCGCGAAGGCGCCGACGCTGATCAGCAACGAGCTTGTCTCGCGGATGAAGCCAGGCTCGGTGCTCGTCGACATCTCGATCGACCAGGGCGGCTGTTTCGAGGATTCGCGCCCGACCACCCACGCCGACCCGACCTACCTAGTGCACAACTCGGTGTTCTACTGCGTCGCGAACATGCCTGGCGCCGTGCCGCACACGTCGACGTACGCGCTCACCAACGTGACGCTGCCCTACGCCGTCGAACTGGCCAACCGCGGCTGGCGCGACGCGCTGCGCAGCGATCCCCCGCTCGCTCTGGGCCTGAACACCCACGAGGGGATGCTCACCAACGGCCCGGTTGCCGAGGCGCACGGTTACGACGCCGTCGCACTCGACGAGGTTCTCGTCTAGGTCCCGCGACCGCGATGAGTGACTACCGCGACCTGTCCTGTGGCTGCAGAGCGTCCCGTCGAGCCGCGCGGCTGGCCGGACTGATCAACGCGATGATGGGCCGATGATCGAGCCACCGGCGCGAACCAACATCACCCGGCTCAAGGAAAAGGGCAGCGCTGACCGGTCCGCCCTCGACGCGCTTCTCGACCGCGTCCACGTTGGTCATTTCGGGTTGACCGACGAAGCCGGGCGGCCGGTAGTGATCCCGACCGCGGTGGTGCGCTACGGCGACCGGGTGCTGGCCCACGGCTCGACGGGCTCGCCGTGGATCCGGTCGCTGGCCTCGGGTGCGCCGACCTGCCTGGCCGTCACGTCCTTCGACGGTCTGGTCGTAGCCCGTTCTGCCTTCGAGTCCTCGATCCACTACCGCAGCGCGGTGCTGTTCGGCACCTGCAGCCGGCTCGCAGACAACGAAAAGTCGCGCGCTCTCGACCTGATTACCGAGGCACTGCTGCCCGGCCGGGTGGCCGAGATCCGGCGGCCCGACGACCGGGAACTCGCCGCCACGCTGGTCTTCGCACTGCCGATCGAGGAATGGTCGTTGAAGGTGTCCGACGGCTGGCCGGACGACCCACCTGAGGACGTGGCCGGCGGCGCGTGGGCAGGCGTGGTGCCCGTGAGGACGACCTACGCGGATCCAGTCGACACACCGGACTTGCGGGCCGGCATCGACTTGCCCGAGTCAGTTCGGCGACTCGGGCCCGGGGCACCGTAGCGCAGCCCGTCGACGAGCAGGTCGACCAAGCGCTGAGTGCGCTCGGCCCAGTCCGCGGTATCCGTCGCCATGCAGATGCCGCTCATCGCCCGCAGCAGATCCTCTGAGTCGATGTCGTCTCGAATCACGCCCTGTATTGCCGCCGCCTCGACGAGCGATCCGATCGCGCCGCGGATGCGCCGGTGGCTGTCGGTGAACAGTTCCGCGTCGGCCCCGAGCACAGACTTCAGCGCCATCGCCATGCCCTTCTTCTTCGCCACGTAACCGGCGAAGCGGCGCATCCACAACGCGAGCGCGGTGTCGCCGGGATTGTTGGCGAGCAGGTCGTCGACGCCGTCGCAGAGCAGCGCCACCTCTCGCCGGTAAACCGCTTCGGTGAGCGCGTCGCGCGTGGGAAAGTGGCGGTAGAGCGTACCGATCCCGACGTTGGCGCGTCGAGCGATCTCTTCGAGGGACGCCTCGACACCGCGCTCGTCATAGACCTCGGCGGCGGCGTAGAGCAGCAGATCGTGGTTGCGGCGGGCATCGGCGCGCTGCGTTCGCTCGGGTTCGCCAGGCTGTGCCGCAGGCGTCGCCACGCTGTCAGCCGGCCCCGACCGCGACACCCCGTACCTCCCGGAATGAACTTGCACAACCGGAGGCTAACTCCGTATCGTTACCGGAGGGCCCATCCGTTTCACCCAAATACTACTCCACCGAGGAGTTTCTCGTGGCAATCGAGTCTTCACCGGCACCAGGTCCCGCGGACAACCCGCAGACCCGGCGCCGGCTGTTCCCGCACGGCCACCCTGGCCTCGTGCTCACCCTGATCCTGACTTCCCAACTGATGGTCGTGCTCGACGCGACCATCGTGAACATCGCCCTGCCCGACATCCGTTCGGCGCTGCACTTCTCCCCCGCCGGCCTGTCCTGGGTCGTCAACGCCTACACCCTGACCTTCGGCGGCCTGCTGCTGCTCGGTGCCCGGGCAGGTGACATTCTCGGGCGGCGACGCACCTTCCTGGCCGGCATCAGCCTGTTCACCCTCGCCTCGCTGGTGGGTGGCTTCGCGGAGTCATCCGGGCAACTGCTCGCGGCCCGCGCGATCCAGGGCATCGGTGGCGCCCTGGCCGCGCCGTCCGCACTCGCCCTGCTCATGACCATGTTTCCGCAGGGCCGCGAGCGCACCCGCGCGGTCGGCATGTACACCGCGGTCTCCATCGGCGGCAGCGCTGTCGGCCTCATCGCCGGCGGGATGCTCACCCAGTGGGTGTCCTGGCGCTGGGTGCTGTTCGTCAACGTGCCGATCGGGGTGGCGGTCATCGTGCTGACTCGCCTGGTGATGCCCGAGACACCGCGCAAGTCCGGTCGCTTCGACCTCACCGGCGCGCTCAGCTCGACGATCGGGATGGCCGCGCTCGTCTACGGCTTCGTCCATGCCGCCACCGACGGTTGGGGTGACGCGGGCACGCTCGCCTCCTTCACTGTCGGAGTGAGCCTGGTCGTGCTCTTCGTGCTCACCGAACTGCGGGCCGAGTCGCCGATCACGCCGCTGCGGCTGTTCGCCGACCGCAACCGCAGCACGTCCTACGTGGCTCGACTGCTGCTCGTCGCCGGGATGATGGGGATGTTCTTCTTCCTCACCCAGTTCCTGCAGGGTGTGC
>JBDTXT010000311.1:0-3955 GCA_040006035.1 Pseudonocardiales bacterium
ACGGTCGCCGCCGTACGCGAGGCCGAACGCGACCTGCGCCGCGAGGACGCCGACTGGCGCGAGCAACTGCGCAAGCCGCCTGTCGACGAGCCGGTGTGGCTCGACGAGGACCACTACATACCGCCGCCCCCGCCGCCGCTGCCCCGGCTGGCCGCACCGACCATCGGCGCCATGGCGCTGCTGGCAGTCTCGATCCTGCTGCTCGGGCTGGGCGGTGAGATCGGGCTGGCCAGCGACCTGACGATGCTGCTGGGAGTCGTCGGGGTTCTCCTGGGTGCGGGGCTGCTGGTCATGCGGTTGCGGGAACGTCCCGACGACGATGACGACGACGGTGCAGTTATCTGAATTGGACAATCTGCTCGACGGCGCGCCGGTCAGCTCGTCCATGTGGTCCGTCGGTGCGACACCTCACCTCGTCGGCACCACGTTGCTGATGAATCTCGCGCACCCATCGTGGACACGACAGGACGTGCCGGGCGGAGCGCGACACTAGTCCAGTCGTCGCTCGGGCCACGCTAAGGCAGGTCCAGCTCGGCCAGCACCGGGCGGTGATCGCTCGCTGCCTGCACGTCCGGCCCGTCCAGCACCCGGGCGGACACGACGGTGATGCTCGGGTCGACGAATATCCCGTCGATCGTCTGCATCGGGGCGGCCGCGGTGGAGGTGAAGGCCGAGCCGACGCCGGCCGCGGCGAAGGCGTCGGTCCATTGCTCGGTCAGCGCCAGCCAGGTGGGTGAGCCGGGGCGGTCGTTCACATCCACCGCGACGGCTACGGGCTTGTCGGGCGGCAGGTAGCGCGAGATCGCCGAACGTAGCTCGATGATGTGCCGAAGTCGGGGTTCGGGTCGGATGTCCAGGTGGGTACCGGCGACCGAGAACGTCGAACCGCGAAAGCGCAATACCGCGAGCGCGGCGCCGCGCTGGTGCAGCCCGGGCGCCTTGCTGAAGAGCACGTCGTCGGACTTGACGACGTCGACGGCCAGGCTCGACATGATGAGGTTCGCGGCAGCCGGGCGCCCTCCGCTTACCACGACCAGCCCGCAACTACGGGCGAGCGCGGCGCAGGTCGAGCGCCAGCGCAGGAACCGGGGCGCCTCCTGGACGCAGACCACGTCCGGCTCGGCGGAGCGGATCACCCGCGCCAGCGCAGCTCGGTCGTCGCGCATCGAGCGGATGTTGTAGGACAGCAGTCGCAGCGTCGGCACGAGGCTCAGGCCAGCCGGGCGATGTCAGCTGCGCCGACGAGTCCGGAGTCCGGACCCAGTGCGGCCGACACCACGTCGGCCACCGGGCGGAAACCCCGGCCGGTGAGCCTCTGCTTGAACTCCTCGCGGGCCGGGCGTAGCAGCAGTTCGCCTGCCTGTGAGACGCCGCCACCGATGACGAAGACCGACGGGTCGAGCACGGCGGCCAGATTGGCCAGCCCGCGGCCCAGCCAGCGCCCCATGGTGGTGCAGATCAGTTCGGCCGCCGGATCGCCCTCGGCCGCCGCTGCCGTGACCACCGGGCCGGACAGCCCGTCGGGCGACGCGGCCGCCAGTTCGAGCAACCGCTCGGCCGCCATCGGAGACTCCTCGACCAGCTCGCGCGCGTCGCGGGCCAGGGCGCGGCCCGAGGCGTACATCTCCCAGCAGCCTCGGTTTCCGCAAGCGCAGCGGCGTCCGTCGGGCACCAACGTCATGTGCCCGTACTCGCAGGCGATGCCGAACGCGCCGCGGTACAGGTTGCCGCCGACGACCAGCCCGCCGCCGATTCCGGTGCCCAGCGTCACGCAGACGACGACGGGCTGGCCTTGCGCGGCGCCGAAGCGGTACTCGGCCCAGGCCGCGGCGTTGGCGTCGTTCTCGACCACCAGCGGCAGCCCGATCCGGTCGCTGAGCGCGGCGTGCAGCGGTTCGTCTCGCCAGGCAAGATGCGGCGAGAACAGCACGGTGGCGTGATCGTTGGCGATCCAGCCGGCCGCCCCGACACCGACCGCCGCCACGTCCTGTCGGGCGGCCAGTTCCTTGACCACCTCGACGATGATGGCCTCGGTCTCTGCCACATCATGGCCGGGCGTCGCGCGCAACTCGCGGTCGATCACCCGACCCTGGTCGTCGACGACGCCGGCCGAGACCTTGGTGCCGCCGATGTCGACGCCGATCGCGAGCGGCACGGCGCGGCTCAGCTCTCGTCGTTGAGGTTGATCTTCTGAACGCGTGGGCCCGGTGGGCGGTGCTGGGCCGGACCGGCGGCGCCGGCAGCCCCGGACGCTGCGTCGACCAACGCGCGCAGGGCGCCGACGAGGGCGGTCCCGGCCTCGGCCACCCGATCGGTGATCTCCGGCCGCTCGCCGCGCAGAACCGCGGCGAACTGACACAGCGGGCACCACTGGCAATCGCTGCCCGTGTGCTGCCGCTCCGGCTCGCTGTCGCCGCGGTGGGCCCAGTCCTGCGCCCAGTCCTGCACCGACGACACCAGCCGCAGCGCCTCGCCGATGAGTGGTGCGGCCGGATTGCCGTGCTCGCCGCCCGTGTCGGCGCCGAACCTGTTCTCAGTCATGTGGGTCTCCCCCGCTGCGCCCTGCCCGTCGGCGGGCCCGGCTGTCCTTTTCGCTGGTCCCTGCGGCATCGGGCCACCGGGCCGGGTCGGGGGCGAAGCGCACCCGCAACTCGCCCTCGTCGAAGTCCGCGCCGGCGACGACGCAGCGCCGCAGCACGCTCGGTAGCGTGAGCAGGCGCCGGTTGCCACCGACGGTGAGCACGAGGTCGTCACCGGCACGGGCGAGGTCCACGGCAGACTTCGACACCAGCGGCAGCGGCATCCGTAGCACGAACTCGGTCCCGACGGTGTCGATGCTCAGTAGTTCCCGGGGCGCGACGGCGGGCGCCGGGTCGGCTCCCGGCATTTGGCCGTAAAGGGCATCAGCCACCTCGCGCAGCGCCCTCGCGCCGACTGGTTCGCCTGCCCGGTAAGGCAATTCTCGTACTGGTAGCCCGGCGAAGGATTCGCGGATGCCGACGAGTTGCGCCTGCTGTGCCTTGGCCCAGCCCTGCCGCCACTCGTCATCACCGGCCGGGAAGACCCGGTTCGCGATCACCAGATCGAGGGAGTAGCCGTAGAGCGACAGCGCGGTGAAGGTCCGCCGGGCCTCGGCGACGACCACCGACTCCGGAGTCAACACCAGGCGCACGGACGTCACCGCCGGGTCGCCGAGGAGTTGGCGTACCGCGGCCAGTTCGTCGTTGAGCCGGAGCAACGCCTCGAAGATGTTGTCGGGCGGGATCACTTCGCCGCGGCCGAGCATCGCGGCGATCGGCCGCATGCCCCGGGCCAGGCGGCGGTGGGCGGGAAAGACCTTTTGCAGATACCAGGAAAGTGCCTCGGGCAGGGCCAGCAGCCGCAGCGTCTCGGCGGTGGGCGCGCAGTCGACGACGAGTACGTCCCAGTCACCGGAGATAGCCATCTCGCGCACGGCCAGCAGGGCGAGCACCTCGTCCACGCCGGGCAGCACCGTCAGCTCATCGGCGGTCACCGGGTCGACGCCGCTGTTCGCGAGCATGTCTACGAGGTAGCCCTGCACGTCGCGCCAGGCCGCCTCGAAGCGGTCCTGGGTGTCGATCTGCACCGCCCACAGGCCGGGCACGACCTCGGTGGGTTCACCGGTCAGCTCGACGGCCAGCGCGTCGGAGAGCGAGTGCGCGATGTCGGTCGAGAGCAGCAGCGTCTTCAGGCCGCGGTCGGCCAGGCGCAGCGCGGTGGCCGATGCGGTCGTGGTCTTGCCCACGCCGCCCTTTCCGGTGAACAAGACTATTCGCATGCGCGCTCCGCAAGACGTCGCTCATGCTCGCTGCGCAAGGCGTCGCTAATGCTCATCAGGCGCCGGACTCCACGCGCTTCTTCAGCTCCTTGAGCGCGGTATCCATGACGACCCGCTCGGCCTTGCGCTTGAGCAGCCCGAGCATCGGGATGGCCA
>JBDTXT010000312.1:0-3931 GCA_040006035.1 Pseudonocardiales bacterium
ACGCGCTCAGCATCGTCCGCGGTCGCGGCATCGACACCGTCGCGCTGCGCTACCTCGCGGCCCGGCACGAGTCCGCTGACGTGATGTTCGTCGACGGCTGGACGGGCAAGGGCGCGATCGCCCGGGAACTCGCGGCCGCGGTGACGCTGGCCAATGCTTGGCTGGGCACCGCATTTGCCCCGGACCTGGCCGTGCTCGCAGACACCGGACACTGCGTCGAGATCTTCGGCACTCGGGAGGACTACCTGATCCCGTCGGCGTGCCTGAACTCGACGGTCTCGGGTCTGGTGTCGCGCACCGTGTTGAACGACGAGCTGATCGGGCCGGACCAGTTCCACGGCGCGAAGTTCTACGCGGAACTATCCAGCGCGGATGTGTCGAAGGTGTTCCTCGACGCGGTCACCGACTGCTTCGACGCCGTCGCGGCTGACGTGGCGCGCGACTGGCCCGTACTGCGCGCCGCCGACCGCACCCCGAACTGGTCGGGCTGGGCAGCGGTGGAGGCGATCAGCGCCGAGTACGGCATCACCGATGTCAACCTGGTCAAACCCGGAGTGGGCGAGACGACCCGCGTGCTGCTGCGCCGGGTGCCGTGGCGGGTGCTGATGCGCCCGGACGCCGCCGACGAACTCGGGCACGTCAGCCTGCTGGCCCGACAGCGTGGGGTCGAGATCGTCGAAGTCGAGGACCTGGCCTACAGCTGCGTCGGCCTAATCCGTCCGGGTTTCTCGCGCAGCGGCGGTTGCCGAGCGTGAAGATCCTGGCCGCGACCGACTTGGATCGCACGCTCATCTATTCGACCAAGGCGTCGCAACTTGGTGGCGACATACCACCGGTGGTGTGCGTCGAGATCCACGACGGCAAGCAGGTGTCGTTCATGACCGAGGTGGCGGCCCGGGCGTTGGTGTCGCTCGCCGTGCAGTGCACGCTGGTGCCGGTCACGACTCGGATCGCCGAGCAGTTCGGCCGGGTCACGCTGCCCGGGCCGGCGCCGCAGTTTGCCGTCGCAGCCAACGGGGGCCTGCTCTACGTCGACGGCGTGCTCGACCGGAAATGGGGGGCGAGTATGGCCCGTCAGCTCGACGAAGGTTTCCCGCTGGCCGAGGTATGGGAGCAGGCCGGGCACGTCTGCCGGCCCGAGTGGACGATCAAGCTCCGCAACGCGGCCGGGTTGTTCTGCTACGCGGTCGTGCGCCCCGAACGGCTGCCGGACGGTTTCGTCGACGATCTCAGCGGGTGGGCGGCCGAACGTGGTTGGCGGATCTCACTGCAGGGCCGCAAGTTGTACTGGGTGCCGGATGCGCTGACCAAGAGCGCGGCGGTGGCAGAGGTCGCCCGCCGGATGGACGCGGATCTGGTGCTGGGCGCGGGGGACTCGCTACTCGACATCGACCTGCTGTTGGCCGCGGACCTGGGGATCCATCCCCGGCACGGCGAGCTTTACGACACGGGCTGGTCGGCGCCCACCGTGACCCAGACTGCGGCCGCGGGCGTGTGCGCCGGCGAGGAGATCGTCAACTGGTTCGCGCAGACCGTGGCCGGTAAGAGCGGGGACGTCTGAGCGGGTGGACGGCGGGTCAGCGGCGCACGCGGCGCGCGACGACGTAGAGAAGCACCAGCAGAGCCAGGACGGGCGCCAACCGCTTGGCCAGCGCCGGCCCAGCCGACTCGATCAGGTTGATCGGCTCGACCTCGTCCGCGGTGCGGCGCGCTTGCGCGGTGTCGCGGGTGGGCAGTTTCGTCACCGGGGCGACCTTGTCGGTCGCTGCCTGCTGTGCTGGAGCCGTCTCGGCACTCACCGGTGGATCCGGCTCGGGGACCGGCGCCTGGTCCGGGGCGGCGGCCTTCGCCGCAGTCGCCTTCGCTGGCGCGGGTTTCGCGGGCCCGGCCTTCGCCGCCCCGGCCTTCGCCGCCTTGGCTGGTGCGGCCTTGGCTGGTGCGGCCTTGGCTGGTGCTGCCTCGGCCGGGGACGCGGTCTCGGCTGCCGGCTTGTGCGGCCGGGGCCGAGGGCGGGGCCTGGGGGTACTTGATGTTTCGTCGGACACAGCGGTCTCCAACTGGGGTGGGTTCGGCGATTCCGGGGCGGACATCGCAGAGGAGTCGAGCAGCGCACCGCCCGCGAGCTTGCCCGCCAGGCAGTCCGCGAACTGCCCGATCAGTTTGTTGCCCACATCCACCATGACGCCCCGGCCGAACTGGGCCGGCTTGCCGGTGATGTCGAGTTCGGTGAGCACGTCGACCCTCGTCGCCCCGCCCGACGCGGTGAGCGTGGCAGTCACCTTGGCGTTCGCGGTTCCGTTGCCGCGGGAGTCGCGGCCGCGGGCGTCGATCACAGTGCGGTGAGTGGCCTCGTCCTTCTCGACGAAACTTGCTTTGCCTTTGTACGTCAGGCCAATCGGCCCCAACTTGACCTTCACCGTGCCCGTGAAGTTATCACCGTCGACCGAGTCGATGGCCGCGCCGGGCATGCACGGGGCGATCTTCTCGATGTCGAGCAGCACCCGCCACGCATCGTCGATCCCCACTGGAACGGTGAAAGAATGCTCGAGCTGCACTGATCTAGCTCCCAGCCGCGGCGAGCACCGCTCGCTTGGTCAAGACACGGGCCAGGTGCTCACGGTAATCGGCCTGGCCGGACAGGTCGCTCGGGGCACTGGTCTCCTCGGCGGCGTGCTCGGCCGCCGCGCCGACGGCCTCGGCCGAGGCGTCGGAACCGGCCAACGCCTGCTCGACCGCCGATGCCCGTAGCGGGGTCGAGCCCATGTTGGTCAGCGCAACCCTGGCCTGGGTGATCGAACCGTTCTCGCGGTGAACCAGCGCGGCGACGCCCACGATCGACCACGCCTGGGCCACCCGGTTGAACTTCTCGTAGTGCGACGACCAGCCAGCCCCGAGTTTCGGGACCCGCACCGCGGTCAGCAGCTCGTCGGGTGCGAGCGCCGTCGTCAGGTAGTCCAGGAAGAAGTCCGCGGCGGCGATACGTCGTTCGCCGGCCGGCCCGGTGGCGACGATCTCGCAGTCCAGGGCAAGCGCGACGGCGCCGAGGTCACCTGCCGGGTCGGCGTGGGCGAGCGAGCCGCCGAACGTGCCCCGGTGGCGCACCTGGGGGTCGGCGACGGTCTCGGTGGCCTGGGCGATCAGCGGTGCGTGCTCGCCTACCAGGGCGTCGTGCATCACCTCGTGGTGCGTGGTCATCGCGCCAATGACGATGGCGTCGCCGTCGTCGCGAACGCCAATTAGTTCGGCGATGCGCCCGACGTCGACAAGTGTCGAGGGATAGGCCAAACGCAGCCGAAGCACCGGCAGCAGCGACTGGCCACCAGCCAGGATCTTGCCCTCGTCGCCGGCGGCGCCGATGGCGGCCACCGCGTCGGCGACGGAGTCGGGTCGGACGTAATCGAATGCCGCGGGGATCACAGCAGTTCCCCTTCCGTGCCCGAGCCGTCAGAGGTGCTGGTACTGGCGCCGCCGTACGCCGTGGTGCCGCCCTCGGCTCGACCCGACTTCTCGGCACCCGAATGGACGGCACGCCACACCCGTTCGGGGGTGGCCGGCATCTGGATGTCGTTGACGCCGAAAGGCCGCAGCGCGTCGACGATCGCGTTGATCACGGCTGGCGTCGACGCGATCGTGCCCGCCTCGCCCACGCCCTTGACGCCCAGCGGGTTGCTGGTGGCCGGTGTTTCGGTGCGCGCGGTGGTGAAGTGTGGCAGATCCGGCGCGGACGGAACGGTGTAGTCGACGAACGTGCCGGTCGTCAGGTTGCCGGCGTCGTCGAACACTGCCTCTTCGAACAATGCCTGGGCGATGCCCTGCGCCAATCCGCCGTGCACCTGCCCCTCGATGATCAGCGGGTTGATGGGATTACCGACATCGTCGACGCAGACGTACTTGCGGATCGTCGAGCGCCCGGTCTCGGTGTCGATGTCGA
>JBDTXT010000313.1:0-3925 GCA_040006035.1 Pseudonocardiales bacterium
CCCTTCGTCCGCCAGCACTCCTGGACACTCTGACCGACCCGCGTCCACCCGGGCGCGTACCGAGAGGCGGTAGGCCGTGTCCCCCCGGGGACGCGGCCTACCGCCATTCGCGCTCGCCGACACGACATCCTGTCGGGCGGCGGCGGCGAACACCGCGCCCAGGCTCGGGTTCGCCGGCGGACCCCGGGACCAGCAAGGCGCGGTTCGCTGCCCTTCGAGACCTCAGCTCTGCAGGTCTCGCCGGGAGAAGGCGGTGCCTCCGATCCCGACGAGCAGCACGGCGATCGCCGTGACGATCGCGGCACGCGGCCAGTCCGGGCTGGCGACCGGTGCGAGTGGTGGATGCCGGCGAGGCCGGCGGTGAACTGGATCAGGGCCGACCAAGCCAGGTAGCCGTAGACCGCTGCGGCTGCGTAGCGGGGCCGCACACCGTAGGCCAGCACGCCGACGCGAGGCGAAGGTCCGCCTGTGGGCTACCCGTGGACGAGGATCTTCACCGCCGTGTCGTTGTGGTCGATCAGCGTCGTCAGGCCCTCGGAGACCAGGTCGTCCAGGGCGATGCGTCCGGTGATGAACGGCCTGAGGTCGACCACCCCGTCGCGCACCAGCGCGATGACCGCCTCGTGGTCACGGACGTAGGCGATGGTGCCGCGCAGGTCGATCTCCTTGAGCACCAGCTTCTGCATGTCGACGGTGGCCGGGTGGCCCCAGATCGACACGTTGACCACGACCCCGCCCGGCCGGACGGAGTCGAGCAGTGTGTCGAGCACCGCATCGACCCCCGCGCACTCGAACCCGATGTCGGCACCGATGCCGCCGGTGAGCTCCAGGACGCGTTCCCGGACGTCCTCCGATGACGGGTCGAGCACGTGGTCCGCAACCCCGCTCGAGCGCGCCTTCTCCTTACGCGCCGCGCTGAGCTCGCTGACGATCGTCCTGACGCCCAGCCCCTTGAGCACCGCGGCGACGAGCAGTCCGATCGGACCGGCACCGCCGACGAGTGCCACCTCGCCCGCTGTCGCGCCGCTGCGGAGTGCGGCGTGGTGAGCCACGCTGAGCGGCTCGATCAGGGCGGCGACGTCGAGCGGGATGTCGCCGATCTTGTGTACCCAGCGCCGGTCCACCACCACCTTCTCGCTCAGTCCACCGCCCCCGCCGGCGAGACCGATGAATCCCATCCTGGTGCACAGGTTGTAGTTCCCCGCCTGGCACGGAGCGCACTCGCCGCAGACGAAGTACGGCTCGACCACCACGTTGTCGCCGACGGCCACGTCGGTGACGTCCTCGGCCACCGCCTCGACCGTGCCGGAGAACTCGTGGCCCATCGTGACGGGCGCTTCTTCGTGGGAAAGGGAATGCGGGTGGCCCGGGGCGGGGATGAAGATCGGCCCCTCGAGATACTCGTGCAGATCCGTTCCGCAGATCCCGCACCACGCCACTGCGATCTTCACCGCACCGGGCCGCAACTCGGGCTCCGGGATGTCGTCGATCCGGATGTCCTTCTGGCCATGGAATCGCGCAGCCTTCATGTCATTCTCCTCGTCCGTTCGTCCTGTGCACCCACCAGCCCGACGGGCTGGCGGGAAGCTCGACACCTTCGATCGTCGGTCAGACGACCGCGAGGCCGTGCGACCGGAACTGGTCCTCGACCCGCCGCACCAGGGTCGGTGACGGGGCGGCCACGTCCGTCAGTTGATAGGGCAGCCCGAGCCTGGCCCACTTGTCCGCGCCCAGCTGGTGGAAGGGCAGAACCTCCACCCGCTCGACCCCGCTCAGCGTGCCGGTGAAGGCGGCCACCGACTCGACGTTCCGCGGCGCGTCGGTGAGTCCCGGCACCAGCACGTACCGCACCCACATCCGGCTGCCCCGGTCGGACAGCCGGCGGGCGAAACGCAGCGTCGGCTCGAGGTCCGCACTGGTCACGAGGTGGTAGGTGTCCGGGTCGCCGGACTTGATGTCCAGCAGGAACAAGTCCACCAGGTCGAGGAGCGCGTCCGTCGCCCGGTCGCCGAGGAAGCCCGACGTGTCCACGGCGGTGTGCAATCCGAGATCTTCCTTGCAGCGGCGGAGCAGCACCTCCAGGAAGCGGATCTGCAGCATGGGTTCGCCACCGCTGACGGTGATTCCGCCGTGGGCCGTGGTCACGAAGTCCGCGTACTTCGCGATCTCGTCCACCATCCGCCCCACCGTGACTCGTCGCCCATTGCGCAGAGTCCACATGTCCGGGTTCTGGCAGTACTGGCACCGCAGCGGACAGCCGGACAGGAACAGGGTGAAGCGAACACCCGGACCGTTGACCGCGCCGGTGATCTCGTACGAGTGGTAGTACCCGATCTCCGGGTCGCCCTCGTCGGCCAGTTCGGCTTCCAGGTCCGCCCTGGATCCACCGTGGTGCTCGCGCACCGGCCGGATCTCCAGCAGCCCGGGGCGGCTCATCAGAGCGAACCGTGGAACGTCCGGTGGATGACGTCCAGCTGCTGCTCCCGGGTGAGGCGGACGAAGTTCACCGCGTAGCCGGACACGCGGATGGTCAGCTGCGGGTACTTCTCCGGGTGCTCCATGGCGTCGAGCAGGGTGTCCCGGTCGAGCACGTTGACGTTGACGTGGAAGCCGTTCCCGCCGAAGAACCCGTCGAGGATGCCGGTGAGGTTCTCGACCTTCTCCGTCGGTGTCTTTCCCAGCGCGGTCGGCATCAGGTTGCTCGTCAGGGAGATGCCGTCCAACGCCTGCTCGTACGGCAGCTTGGCCACCGACAGCGCGGATGCCACCCAGCCGTGCTGGTCGCGCCCGTTAATCGGGTTGGCGCCCGGAAAGAAGGGCTCGCCCGAGCGGCGGCCGTCCGGGGTGTTCCCGGTGGCCTTGCCGTAGACCACGTTGGAGGTGATGGTCAGCACCGACTGGGTGTGGATCGCCCCGCGGTAGGCGGGGTACTGCCGGACCTTGGCCATGAATCGTTCGACCAGCCACACCGCGAGCTCGTCGGCGCGGTCGTCGTTGTTGCCGTACGCCGGGTAGCTCCCCTCGATCACGTAGTCGACGACCAGGCCGGTCTCGTCGCGGACCACCGTCACCCGCGCGTCGCGGATGGCGGACAGGCTGTCGGCAGCGACCGCGAGACCGGCGATGCCCATGGCCATCGTGCGACGAACCGGATAGTCGTGCAGCGCCATCTCGAGGCGTTCGTAGGCGTACTTGTCGTGCATGTAGTGGATGACGTTGAGCGCGTCGACGTAGACCCGGGCCAGCCAGTCCATCTCGGTGTCGAGCTTGGCCAGCACGTCGTCGTAGTCGAGGTGGTCGCCGGTGACCGCAGGGCTGGGCCGCGCCACCTGCAGGCCGCTCTTCTCGTCCCGGCCGCCGTTGATGGCGTAGAGCAGCGTCTTGGCCAGGTTGACCCGCGCGCCGAAGAACTGCATCTGCCTGCCGACGGTCATCGCCGAGACGCAGCAGGCGATTGCGGTGTCGTCGCCGGTCACCGGGCGCATCAGGTCGTCGGACTCGTACTGGATGCTGCTCGTCCCGATCGACACCGATGCGGCGAAGTCCTTGAAGCCCTTCGGCAGCCGCGGCGACCACAGCACGGTGAGGTTCGGCTCCGGCGCCGGGCCGAGATTGCGCAACGTCTGCAGGAAGCGGAACGACGTGCGGGTCACCAGCGTCCGGCCGTCCTCGCCCATGCCGCCGAGGCACTCGGTCACCCAGGTCGGGTCGCCGGAGGACAACGCGTCGTACTCCGGGGTCCGCAGGAAGCGGACGATGCGCAGCTTGATGACGAGATCGTCGACCAGCTCCTGCGCGAACGACTCGTCGATGCGGCCCTCGTCGATGTCCCGCTGGAGGTAGACGTCCAGGAAGGTCGATGTGCGCCCGAGCGACATCGCGGCGCCGTTCTGCTCCTTCACCGCGGCCAGATAGCCGAAGTAGA
>JBDTXT010000314.1:0-3907 GCA_040006035.1 Pseudonocardiales bacterium
CTTCTTCACCTCGGCGATCAGCCATTGCCAGAAGTTCAACGGCTTCGTGTGCGGGTTGTCGACCCGGAAGATCGTCACGCCTGCGGCGGCCCACAGTTCGATCAGCCGCAGGCACTCGGCGTAGAGGCCCGCTGGGTCGTTGTCGAAGTTGATGGGGTAGATGTCCTGGTACTTCTTCGGCGGGTTTTCGGCGTAGGCGATGGTGCCGTCGGGCTTGGTCGTGAACCACTCCGGGTGCGATGTCACCCACGGATGATCCGGAGCCGCCTGCAGCGCGAAGTCCAGCGCAACCTCGAGGTCGAGCTCGCGAGCACGCCGCACGAACGCCGTGAAGTCGGCCATCGTGCCGAGTTCGGGATGGATCGCGTCGTGGCCGCCCTCGGCGGAGCCGATGGCCCAGGGCGAGCCGACGTCCCAGGAGGCGGCGACCAGGGTGTTGTTCGGCCCCTTGCGATTCATCTCGCCGATCGGGTGGATCGGCGGCAGGTACACGACGTCGAAGCCGAGTGAGGCGACGTAGTCGAGGTGCTCGGTCGCGTCCTTGAACGTGCCGTGGCGTGCCGGCCGGGCGGGCGTCACCGGGTCGCCCACGAGTTCGGCCCCGATGGAGCGGGGGAAGAACTCGTACCAGGAACCGAACAGGGCTCGCTTGCGATCGACCCAGAGCGGGTAGGCGGGTGATTTGGTGACCAGGTCGCGTACCGGGTTGTCGTGGACGAGGCGCTGCAGAAACGGGTCGAGCGCGGGCGCGACGCGGTGGGCGAGGTCGAGGCTGTCGTCGCGCAGCGCACGGGCTGCGGCGAGGGCTCGCGGTCGCTCGGCCTTGGGCATTGCTTTGCCCAACCGCTCGAACAGGCGCGCGCCCGTCTCGAGGTCGTTGGCCAGATCCTCGCTGCCCTGCCCGGCCTCCAGTTTCACAGTGACGGCGTGGTGCCAGGTGGCGAACGGGTCGCTCCACGCCTCGACCGTGAACGACCACAGCCCCGACGTGTCGGGCACGGCGGTGGCGTGCCACCGGTCGGTACCGAGCGCGCCCGGCGTCATGCGAAGCGCGGGTCTGGCGCGGCGGTCCGGGGCGCGCAGCACGACGTTCGCGCCGACAGCATCATGCCCCTCACGGAACACCACCGCCGAGATCGGGACAGCTTCGTCGACGACGGCCCGCGCCGGGAACTCCGCAGAGACCGTCGAGCCGACGAGAGGAGTGACGTCAGTGAGTCCGATTCGTCCAACCACGTCACACACCGTACCCAGGCACTCAGTGTCGAGCGTCGCTCCAGCCCTTCCCATACCGCTGCCGTACCACAGGGGTGACGATTGCTCTATGGCGAAACCTGTCCTCGCCGCCGAAGCCAACCGAATTCGCCGCCTTGGCAGCTCCTGGGCGGCCATGGCGAAGGCCGCCGACGTCCAAGGAATCGAGCTCGCCCAGGCCGGGGCAGACAGCGAGTTGACAGCGGCGGCCGCGAGCATGGCGACTGCCTACAGCAGGGCAGCGGCGCAAGCCGTTCGTGCGGCGGCAGCGGCCGACGCCGCGAGCGCTGCCGAGCAGGCCGCCGAGAAGGCGACGAAGGCACTGGCCAAGGCTGATACGGCGGTGGACGTGGCCGAAGCTGCGGTGGTTTCGGCGAATGTCACCGTCGCCACGCTTCGGGCCGCCGGCGCGATCTCCATCCTGATCGGCATGAACATCGGCCCCAGCCCGGCCCAGTTCGCGACACTCGCGCACGCGGAGAAGCGGCTGATTCAGGCGATGAACCATCGTGGCGCCGCGCTGTGGGTGCTGGGCAATGCCGAACACGTCCTCAAGCAGAGCGACCAGGTACGACACCGGGCGACGCGCGCATTCGCCGCTGCCTGCCTGGCCGAGGCCGAGGCCGCTCGACGGGCGCTGCCCACGGCGTCCAAGTCGCGCGAGGGCCCAGCGAGTATCGACGTCCTGGCCGACGGGCTGGGCGCACTCGCCTCTGTCGCGGCGGGTCAGGCGTTGGCGATCGACCGGTTCGCGCAGGGCGACGCCGGCGCCGCGCACGGGGCACTGGAGATCGTGGACAGATGGGCCAAACGGCTGGCGCGATTTGGTGGCGCCGGGGACTTTGCGGCGCCGGCGATCAACGCCGCGTTTGAGGCCTTCGCCGACGGCCGCATGGTCCCGGAGACCGCACCGTAAGCCTTTCCGGCACGGGTGCTAGCGTCGCTTTGTGAAGGCTCTTCGGCGGCTTACAGTGCGTGCCGCGTTCCCAGACAAACTAAGCAAGCTCGGGCCGATTGTGGAGAATCTGCGGTGGTCCTGGCATCCCGACTCGATCGATCTGCTCGAGTCGGTCGACCCCGCGTTGTGGCGAGCGGGCGGGCACGACCCGAGCCGAATGCTGGGTGAGGTCAGCGCCGAACGGCTCGCTGCCCTCGCCAATGACCGCAAGTTCCTGCGTCGACTCGACGATGTCCACGACGACCTGACCGACTACCTGAGCCAGCCCCGCTGGTATCAAGAGCAGCAGGAGATCGATCCCGGTCTGCCCGCCGGCATCGGCTACTTCTCGCCCGAGTTCGGCATCACCGAGGTGCTGCCCCAGTACTCCGGCGGCCTCGGCATCCTGGCCGGCGACCACCTCAAGGCAGCCAGCGACCTCGGTGTACCGATCATCGGCGTGGGGCTGCTGTACCGGGCCGGCTACTTCCGGCAATCGCTGTCTCGCGACGGCTGGCAGCTCGAGCACTATCCGTCCCTCGACCCGCAGGGGCTGCCGATCCGGGCACTGCAGGACGCCGACGGCGCGCTGGTACGAATTGCGCTGGCGCTGCCTGAAGGGCGCACGCTGTGGGCCCAGGTCTGGGTGGCACAGATCGGCCGGGTGCCCCTGTTGCTGCTCGACAGCGACATCGAAGACAACGACACCGGCGCGAGGCAGGTCACCGACCGGCTCTACGGCGGCGGCAAGGAGCACCGGCTCGAGCAGGAACTGCTGCTCGGAATCGGCGGCGTGCGCGCCATCCGGGCCTATTGCGCCAGCACCGCGACCCCTGCCCCGCAGGTGTTTCACACCAACGAGGGCCACGCCGGCTTCCTCGGCGTCGAACGCGTCCGCGAGCTTGTCGACGGCAACGATCTCAACTTCGACGAGGCGCTGCAGGCAGTGCGCGCCGGCACGGTGTTCACCACGCACACCCCGGTGCCCGCAGGCATCGACCGCTTCCCGCGCGAACTCGTCGCCGCGCACCTCAACGACATGGACGGCGTGCCGGTCCAGCGGATCCTCGAGCTCGGTGCCGAGGAAGACCCGGCGATCTTCAACATGGCGCACATGGGGCTGCGCATCGGGCAGCGCGCCAACGGTGTCTCGCTGCTGCACGGCGCGGTCAGCCGTGAGATGTTCAGCGAGCTGTGGCCAGGGTTCGACACCACCGAGATCCCGATCGGTTCGGTCACCAACGGCGTGCACGCCCCGACCTGGATGAGCCGCGATATTCTCGAGATCGCAGAGCGTGAGATCGGTTCTGCCGCCCTCGACGTGGGCACCTCGTGGGACGCCTTCGACAAGGTCGACGACAGCGAGCTGTGGCAGGTGCGTGGCGATCTGCGCGAGCGCCTCGTCGGCGAGATCCGTCGGCGCATCAGGCGATCCGCCTTGCAGCGCGGTATGACCGAGGCCGAGCTGGGCTGGACCTCGTCTGCGTTCGATCCCGACGTGCTCACGATGGGTTTCGCCCGCCGGGTGCCGTCGTACAAGCGGCTGACCCTGATGCTGCGCGACGAGGACCGGCTGCGCGCCCTGCTGCTGAACCCGGAGCGCCCGGTGCAGATCGTCATCGCGGGCAAGAGCCACCCGGCCGACGACGGCGGCAAGCAACTCATCGCGCAGATGGTCAAGTTCTCCGACGACCCTGCCGTGCGGCACCGCATCAC
>JBDTXT010000315.1:0-3890 GCA_040006035.1 Pseudonocardiales bacterium
GAAGACGCGGTTGCTTGGCCGTGTCCCTCAGGTTTCGGTGATGTTTCGCGGGCTGTCACGGCCCGTCAAGCCTGACGCTAACCGACTGCGCCCCCGTCCGGGCACGGGTAGGGCATCGGCTGACAGTTCTCAGACCTGGCGCGCCATAGCGTCGCCCCGTTCACCACTCACTAACTGGAGGTCCGGATGAGGAAATTCGTGGCATTGGCGACAGCGGTACTGGCGGCGGGATTGTCGATATCGGCGGCCAGCGCCCCCGCCGCCGCGCACGACTACGAGCACCACACCTGCCTGCTGCCAGGGTTTGGCCCAGGGGCGGATTACCACCCGACGATCCACCCGTCGGACTTCTCGGCAGACGTCACCAATCCGTGGTTCCCGCTGAAGCCGGGCAGGACCAATGTCTACGCCGGGGTCAAGGACGGCGAGAAGGCGGTCAACGTCTTCGCGGTGTCGAAGAGGACCAAGGTCATCGACGGTGTGCAGACACGCGTCGTCAACGACCGGCTGTACCTCAACGGGGTCCTCGAGGAGCGCACGACCGACTACTACAGCCAGGACCGCTGCGGCAACGTCTGGTACTTCGGCGAGGACACCGCGACGCTGGACATCAACGGCAACGTGATCTCACGGGACGGATCGTTCCGCGCCGGCGTCGGCGGCGCCCAGCCCGGGGTGTACATGCAGGCACACCCCGAGATCGGCCGCTCATTCCGACAGGAGTGGGACCCGGGCAACGCCGAGGACCAGTTCAAGGTGCTCGCCAAGCACACGACGTACAAGGTGCCCTACGGCACCTTCCACAACGCACTGCGCACCCAGGAGACCACCGCGCTCGAGCCTGGCGTGGTCGACAACAAGTACTACGTCAAGGGCATCGGCCAGATCGCCGAACTCGCGGTCAAGGGTCCGGTCGAGAAGCTGCTGCTCGTCGACGTGCTCAGCTGATCGCGGCACTGCCAGGCGATACTGAACGCGGAGGCTGATGACGTGCGAATCCTCGTGGTCGAGGACGACGACAAGCTGCGGGCGCTGCTGGGCCGTGGCTTGGCGGAGGAAGGCTACGCAGTCGATGTGGCGAGCAGCGGCATCGACGCGGTGTGGCAGGCCACCGAGCATCCCTGCGATGCCGTCGTCCTCGATCTCGGGCTGCCCGACATCGACGGGTTCGAGGTCTGTCGCCAGCTGCGCGATCAGGGCTGTTGGGTGCCGGTGCTGATGCTTACCGCGCTGGACGGAGTCGATCAACGCGTGCGTGGGCTCGATGTGGGGGCCGATGACTACCTCGTCAAGCCCTTCGCGTTCGAAGAACTGGTGGCCCGGCTCAGGGCATTGGTGCGACGGGGAAAGACGCCACGGCCGGTGCGGTTGACCGTGGGCGACCTGGTGCTCGACCCGGCCGCGCGCACCGTCTGGCGGGGCGAGCAGGAGATCGACGTGACAGCCAAGGAGTTCGCCCTGCTCGAGTATCTGATGCGGCACCCGGGTGAAGTGCTGTCCCGCACGACGCTGGTCGAACACGTGTGGGACAGCGCCTACGACGGCGACCTGCACGTAGTCAACGTCTACGTCGCATACCTGCGCGACAAGATCGACCGCCCCTTCGGCCGGACATCGCTGGGGACGGTTCGGGGGGTGGGGTATGGCCTCCGTGACGAGCTGGCTGGCGCGGCTCCCGATTAGGGCTCGGCTCACCACCGCGTTCGCGTTGGTGATGACGCTGCTGGTCGTCGGTCTCGGCGTCACCGTCCACGTATCGATGGCCAGCGCACTGCTCGACGAGATCGACGCCGGCCTGAGGTTCCGTGCTGTCGCGACGGTGGCCACATCCACGGCGGGCAAGGTGCAGACACCCGACCCCGCGTTGCAGGAGCCCGGGGAGGCGTTTGCGCAACTCCTCACCCGCAGCGGGCAGGTGCTGAGCACCAGCCAGGGATTCGCGGCGCCGTTGCTGCGTCCCGACGAACTCGCCGGCGTCCACGGACCGAGCTTCTTCCAGCGCCGCGTACCCACGGTGGTGGGGACGGCGCGGCTGCTCGCCATCCCGTACCAGGGTTCGACGGTCCCCGCCGTACTCGTCGTGGGCACGACGATGTCCGACCGCGCCGACGCCTTGCGCCACCTGCGCGATGTCTTCTTCATCGGCGGCCCGGCCGCGATCGCGCTGGCCTGCCTGGCCGGGTGGGTCGTGGCCGGTTTCGCCTTGCGTCCGATGGAGCGGATGCGCCAGCAAGCCTCGGCCATCACCGTGTCGGGGCTGGATCGCCGGCTGTCGGTGCCCACGGCCCGCGACGAGCTGCAGAGGCTGGCTCAAACCCTCAACGGCATGCTCGAACGGCTGGACCAGTCAATGGTCCGAGAGCGCGCGTTCCTCGAGCGCGCGAGCCACGAGTTACGCACACCGCTGGCCGCCCTGCGGGCTGAGGTCGATCTGTCGCTGCGCCGCCGGCGCAGCGCCGGCGAACTCACCGCAGCGCTGCACAGCGTCTCGCAGGAGACGGACCGGCTGGCCCGCCTGGCCGAAGATCTCCTGGTCCTGGCTCGGGCCGACAATGGGCGACTGCCACTGCACCGCGAAGACATCTTGCTGCGCGAGACGCTCGCGTCCGCGGCCGCGCTGTTCGCAGCGCGCGCCGCGGAACTCGACGTCACACTCAGCGTCGATGCGCCCGACCTCACGCTGAGCGCCGACCCACTGCGGGTGCGGCAAGCCCTGGTCAACCTGATCGACAACGCGCTGCGGCACACGCCTCGGCACGGCGCGGTGCGGCTCGTCGGGACGATCGGGCCGGGCGAGGTGCGCATCCTCGTCTCGGACACCGGTCCGGGTTTTGCCGGCCGACTGCCGAGCCCGGAACCCTACGAGGCCGACTCGTCTTCTGGCTCCGGCCCGGCCGCGCTCGGGCTGCGAATCGTGGATGCGGTGGCGGCCAGCCATCGGGGGACGGTGCGGATCGGGCGAAATGACGACGGGGGGGCCAGCGTCGAATTCACCCTGTCACTGGCCGTCGATCCGGACTCGGTTGCCTCGCCGCGACGCTGAACGGCACCGCATTCGAGCAATAGCCGTTCTCGGCCACGCAGCCCGACACACACGAATGATCTAGGCACGCACCACGGCGGTGTCGGTGAGCCGATCGTGCAGGCCGCGCCCGTCGCGATCCCAGATGACGGCCGGCAGGAGCAGGGTGAGCAGCGCGGTGCGCACCACCGCACGACCCGGATCGACGGCGACCGGGCGGTCGACGCGGATCAGGCGCAGACCGACGAGGTACATCCCGAGCGTGCGACCGGCTACCAGCGTGCCCACGATGTAGTCGAGCGCGAAGGGGATCAGAGACCACGACCCGGGCAGCCGGCCGGCCGCGCCGCTGCCGGGTGCGGACTGCACGAACAGGCCGGCCACCAGGGCCGAGGCGAGCGCGTCGACGAGGAAGGCGCCGAGTCGCTGAGCGGTGGTGGCCAGCGAGCCAGTGCCCTGCTCTGGAAGACCGAGACGGGCGCCCCGGTAGGCCTGCGGTGCGCTCACCGCATTCAGGACTTACGCCGTACCGCGCGCTGCATGTTGCGCATCTTGGCGCCCTGGGGCAACGGGCCCTGCGGCAGTGGCGTGCGGGCGCCGCCGAGCGCGGCCAGCCGCTTGTCGAGCGCGCTCACCTGCTCCTTGGAAAGGTTCGTCGGCAGTTTGAGCAGGTAGCGGCTGAGTTTGGCCAGGCGCAGCTCGTCCTCGCCGGTGCCGACAATCACGTCGTAAATCGGAGTGTCGCCACTTATGCGGGACACCTTCTTCTTCTCCTGCGCGAGCAGGCCGCGCACCCGGTGCTGCGCTCCCTCGCCGACCAGCACGATCCCCGGCCGCCCGACCAGGCGGTGCACGGCGTCGAGTTGGG
>JBDTXT010000316.1:0-3877 GCA_040006035.1 Pseudonocardiales bacterium
CCCCCTACCTGAACAACGAGCAGAAGCTCTGGCTGCTGGAGACCGCCGACGTGGCAGAGCGGCTGGACAAGCTGGTGGCTTGGAGTCGCGAACACCTCGCCGAGCTTGATGTGGCCGAGACGATCCGCAAGGACGTCCAGGAGGGTATGGACAAGCAACAACGAGAGTTCCTGCTGCGCCAGCAACTCGGTGCCATCCGCAAGGAGCTGTCCGAGCTCAGCGGCACTTCCGGGTCCGAAGAGCAGGACTACCGCGCCCGCGTCGAGGCGGCGGACCTGCCCGAGAAGGTGGCCGAGGCCGCCCTGGCCGAGGTCGCCAAGCTCGAACGGACCTCAGAGCAGTCTCCCGAGGTCGGCTGGATCCGCACCTGGCTCGACACCGTGCTCGACATGCCGTGGAACGAGCGCACCGACGACGCCTATGACGTCGCAGAAGCGCGGGCGATCCTCGACGCCGACCACGCCGGCCTGGATGACGTGAAGGAACGCATCGTGGAATACCTCGCGGTCCGACGCCGCCGGGCTGACCGCGGCCTGGGTGTCGTAGCTGGGCGGCGCAGCGGCGCGGTGCTGGCACTCGTCGGCCCGCCCGGTGTGGGCAAGACGTCGCTGGGTGAGTCAGTGGCCCGCGCGATGGGACGCAAGTTCGTCCGGGTCGCGCTGGGCGGCGTTCGTGACGAGGCCGAGATCCGTGGGCACCGCCGCACCTACGTCGGGGCCATGCCTGGCCGCATCGTGCGGGCCATCAAGGAGTCCGGCTCGATGAACCCGGTCGTGCTGCTCGACGAAGTCGACAAGGTCGGCTCGGACTACCGCGGCGACCCGACGGCCGCCCTGCTCGAGGTGCTCGACCCGGCGCAGAACCACACGTTCCGCGACCACTACCTCGAGGTGGAGCTCGACCTGTCCGACGTAATGTTCCTCGCCACGGCCAATGTGCTGGACTCGATTCCCGCCCCCTTGCTCGACCGGATGGAATTGGTCCGGCTCGACGGCTACACCGAGGACGAGAAGGTGCTCATCGCGCGCGATCACCTGCTGCCACGGCAGCTCTCGCACGCCGGCCTGGACCACGCCGAGGTGACAATCACCGAGGACGCATTACGGCGGCTCGCGGCCGAGTACAGCCGGGAGGCCGGGGTGCGCGAACTCGAGCGGCTGCTCGCCAGGGTGTTGCGCAAGATCTCGGCCAAGGCGGCGCTCTCGGACGAGGCGAGCGAACTGGTGACGGTGGACTCCGCCGATCTGGGCGAGTACGTCGGTCGACCGCGGCATACGCCTGAGTCGGCCGAACGCACCGCCGTGCCCGGCGTCGCCACCGGGTTGGCCGTGACCGGTGCTGGCGGCGACGTGCTGTTCGTCGAGGCGTCCTTGGCCGATCCCGAGACCGGGTCGAGCGACGTCACGCTCACGGGTCAGCTGGGCGAGGTGATGAGGGAGTCCGCGCAGATCGCGCTGTCCTACCTCCGCTCGCACGGTGCGGAACTGGAGCTGCCTGTCTCGCACCTTGCCACCCGGGGCGTGCACATCCACGTGCCTGCCGGTGCGGTACCGAAGGACGGACCCAGCGCCGGTGTCACCATGACCACCGCGTTGGCCTCGTTGCTGTCGGGACGGCCCGTTCGTTCCGATGTGGCGATGACGGGCGAGGTGTCGCTGACCGGTCGGGTGCTTCCGATCGGCGGGGTGAAGCAGAAACTGCTCGCAGCGCACCGGGCGGGCATCACCACGGTGCTGATACCGAGTCGCAACGAGCCTGACCTCGACGATGTTCCTGAGACGGTGCTCAAGGCGCTGACGGTGCACCCGGTCAGCGATGTGCGAGAGGTGCTGGCGCTAGCCCTCGAGCCCGCCGCGATCGACGTGAACGCCGCGGCCTGATTCGGCAACCACGGTGGGCGCTGCCAATCTGTTTGCGCAGCACTCACCGGGCACTATAAGTACGCGCGGAAATGCAACATTGGGCAACGCAAAATTAACCCCTGACCCTGGAAGCGTGCAATTCACACGGGCCGGTCGAACGCCGGATGCGGTGCACCGGAAATACCAGCCAATTACAGGTAGGTCAATGGCTGGGGCTGCCGAGAAATATCCGCCCTGGGTGCCGGGTGTAGGGAGAAACTGCCACAGCCGAGGCTGCGGCAAGTCCTACTCCAGGCTGGCTGATTTCCCAACCACCGCTCAGGCTACCAGCGGCGCTGGCGGCCCAAATGAGCGCAGCCCCGACCGATGAAGGCCGGGGCTGCGGGACAAGCGTTTGGAACCTAGACGGGCCGGACGTTCTCGGCCTGCGGGCCCTTCTGGCCCTGCGTGGTGTCGAACTCCACCCGCTGGTTGTCGTCGAGGCTCTTGTAGCCGTCGCCGCCGATCGCGGAGAAGTGGACGAAGACGTCGTCGCCGCCGCCATCGGGAGCGATGAAGCCGAAGCCCTTCTCGCTGTTGAACCACTTCACGGTGCCTTGCGTCATGCTGTGTCTCCTTGGTGAGGCAATCAAGGCGCCACAGGACGTGGGCCTCGGGTCGATGCGGGAATGCCGGTCTCACGTCGTTGTCGAGAAAGACTGAATTCGCGCTTGCAAGATCCTGCGCGTCATGACGTGGAGGAAGATTTGCTGGCAACCACCTAGACCATAACACGCCGGCGGACTTGTCATTTTCAGGGTCCGACAGGGATGCTTGCCATATCCGGCGGTCGCACTCGCGCAGGTCGGCGAGCATCAGGGGATCGAGTGAGCATTACAGGGGTGCTGAACCGGGGCAGCGATTTCGCCGGACTCTGTCGTCAGATTCGCGACGCGAACCTCCTCGATCGCCGTCGCGGCAACTACGCAGCACGCATTCTCATCACGCTCGGCCTGTTCGCCGCGGGCTGGCTCGCCTTCGTCTGGGTCGGCGATTCGTGGTACCAGACCATCGTCGCCGCGGTCATGGGCATCCTCTTCACACAGGTGGCATTCCTCGGCCATGACGGCGGACATCAGCAGGCGTTCCGGTCCAAGCGTGCCAACGACACCATCGGAATCGTCGCGGGCGACTTACTGGTCGGGTTGAGCTACGGCTGGTGGGTCGACAAGCACAACCGGCACCACTCGCACCCCAACCATGAGGGCAAGGACCCTGACATCGGCGACGGCGTGCTTGCCTTCACCACCGACCAGGTGGCCCGGCGCACCGGCGGCCTCGGCCGCTTCATGGCCAAGCACCAGGCCTGGCTGTTCTTCCCCTTGCTCACTCTCGAGGGCCTCAACCTGCACGTGGCGAGCATCAGCGCGCTGATTACCGAGAAGACCAGGCGCTATCGCCGGACCGAACTCGCGTTGTTCGCGCTGCATACGGTGGCCTACTTCGGTGGGATCCTGCTCGTGCTGTCTCCGATCAAGGCGCTGGTCTTCATCGCGATCAATCAGGGTGTGTGGGGCCTCTACATGGGCTGCTCGTTCGCGCCGAACCACAAGGGCATGCCCTCATTCCCAGCCAAGAGCGACATCGACTTCCTGCGCCGGCAAGTGCTGACGTCGCGCAATGTTCGCGGCGGTTGGTTCACCGACATCCTGCTCGGCGGCCTGAACTACCAGGTCGAGCATCACCTGTTCCCGAACATGCCCCGGCCCAATTTGCGCAAGGCCCAGGGCCTGGTGCGTGCGTACTGCCAGGAGCGTCAGATCCTTTACACCGAAACGGGGTTGTTCGGCTCCTACGCCGCCGCGCTGCGGCATCTGCACGAGCTCGGGGCCCCGCTGCGCACCGGTCACCCGGTCGCGTACGAGTCCGTCTGAGCACTGCGCCGAGGCCTTTGGCGCCCCGCGTGGCGACCGGGGCGGCAGAACGGGACTACTGTCGAGTACATGCCAATGGACCTCGAACAGCAGATACTGAAG
>JBDTXT010000317.1:0-3869 GCA_040006035.1 Pseudonocardiales bacterium
CCGGGTCGTAGCTGTTGGTCACGACCGTGACCGCACCTGAGGTGCCCGCCCCGACCCGAAGGTTGTTGACAGCGATCACGTCGGGGTCAGCCGCCAGCGCGGCGAGCACCGGCTTGGCCGATACGAAGTCCTGGCCACCGAAACCGAACACGGCCTCCAACTGGTAACTGCGGCCGAAGCGCTCCGGGTGCGTGGCCGCATCGGAGACGCCGGCGGAGAACGTGAACGCGGCCAGTACGCCGACGACGCCCACGACCGAGCCGATCAAGGCCGGCCGGATCGCGACCGCCCGGCGGCCGGTGCCCGGCTCGAGCGCGAAACGGGCACCGAGCACGACGGCCACCGGCAATCCGGCCTTGGTCGCCGCCTGCGCCACCGACGAGCGGCGCGACGGGCCCTGTCGTTGCGCCAGCGCCAGGCTCCGCCATGCGCCGAGCGCAGCCGCGCCGGTAACCACCGTCGAGATCAGGGCCAACCCGACGCCGAGAACCAACCAGTCCGCATCGGTCCCAGGGCTGGGCTCGCGCTGCCCGGCCGCGCCGAACGGAAACCACCTGGAGCAGACGACGGCCAACCCGACGCCGATGCTGGCGGCGAGCAGCCCGGTCAACGCGGGTCCCACCGAGCTCATCGCAATTGCCTGCCTGCTGGTCAGCCCCACCGCCCGCAGCGGCCGGAGTTCGGCCGCGCTCACCGCGGCCTGCCGACCGATGGCCTGACCCACCATCACCGCTCCGGCCAGCAGCAGGGCGAGCCCGAAACTGAGCAGGCAGGCGCTCTCGAAGCGGGTCACGTCGTGGGCGTGGCGGACGAACTCGGCGCGATCCACCACATCTACGTCCGGCCGCCCACTCAGGCGCGCGAGGTCGGCACGAAACGCGGGCAGGTCGGCCGCGCCGTGCCGCAATCGCACCAACGCGTTGAACGGCACGCTGTTCGACGTGCCCAACAGGTTCGCTCGATAGCGGCTCAGCAGCGCGGGCGACGGGATGACACTGCCTCGCCCGCCGACGTCGTCGCCCCACCAGAGCGAGCGAACGACCCCCACGATCCGCAGTTGAACTCGTGGCCCGGAGGGAGCTTCGGAGGTGTTGGCCTGAATGCTCGCTTCGGCCTGATCGGGCGTCGGAAGTTGCAACGTCAGAGAGTCGCCGGTGCCGCGGCCGGTCCTTTTCACAAAAGCCGGCGTGACCACTACTTCGTCTGAACGGGTGGGTTCGCTGAGCCTGCCCTTGAGCAGCACCGGCCGTTCGATGGTGCGCATGCCGTCGGCGTCGGCAGGTATCAGCGGCGACACAGTGTCGTCCGGCGCCTGCACGATGGTCAGGCCGGCATAGGCCGGGAACGTGGTGAGCGCCATGACCTCGGGCAGCGCTCGGACCCGATCCCAGTTGAAATCTGGCTGATTGGGCACCACAACCGCGGTGCCCGGCAGCGTGACGGCGGACAACCGGTCGACTGCGCTTGCGCCTCGCCGCGCGCCGGCGACCGAGGTGAGGACGGTCGCGGTGCTGAGGGCGACGAGCAGCCCGAGGACGAGCATGGCGCGCCACCGACGCGCCAACTCGAGCCGCCACCACATCGACGTGATCGAAATCATCGAGTCAACTGCAGCAGACTCGGCGCGGGGGAGGAAGTGTGTTAAGGCGAGAATCTCGGGGATGCTGGCACCCAGCAGAGCCGCCGGCTGCTTAGCGGTGAGTCACAGCCGCGACCACGCCTCGGTCAGGACCGAGCGCAGGATCTGCTCCATCTCGTCGAACTCGACCTGACCGACGATCAGTGGCGGCGCGAGCTGCACGACGGGATCGCCGCGGTCATCGGCCCGGCAATAGAGGCCGGCTTCGAACAATGCCTTGGACAGGAAGCCACGCAGCAGCCGCTCGGATTCAGCCTCGTTGAATGTCTCCTTGGTGGCCTTGTCCTTGACGAGTTCGATGCCGTAGAAGTAGCCGTCGCCGCGTACGTCCCCCACGATCGGCAGGTCCGTGAGCTTCTCCAGCGTGGATCGGAATGCGCCCTCGTTCTGCAGCACGTGCTCATTGAGCCCTTCGCGCTCGAAGATGTCGAGGTTGGCCATCGCGACGGCGGCCGAGACAGGGTGACCGCCGAAGGTGTAGCCGTGCGGGAAGAAGTCCTGCCCGCTCCAGAACGGCTCGGCGATGCGGTCGCTGACGATGCAGGCGCCGATCGGCGAGTAGCCGCTGGTCATCCCCTTGGCGCACAGGATCATGTCCGGGACGTAGCCGAACTTGTCGCAGCCGAACATCGTGCCCAGCCGGCCGAAGGCACAGATGACCTCGTCCGAGATCAGCAGGACGTCATGCTTGTCACAGATCTCGCGCACCCGCTGGAAGTAACCGGGTGGCGGCGGGAAGCAGCCGCCGGAGTTCTGCACCGGCTCGAGGAAGACGCACGCCACCGTGTCGGCGCCCTCCATCTCGATGGCCTGGTCGATCTGGTCCGCGGCCCACCGGCCGAAGGATTCGAGGTCGTCGCCGTGCTCGGGCGCGCGGTAGAAGTTCGTGTTGGGCACCTTGTGTGCTCCGGGCACGAGCGGCTCGAACCACTTCTTCGCGTCCGGGATGCCGGTGATCGACAGCGCCCCCTGCGGTGTGCCGTGATAGGCGATGCTGCGGCTGATCACCTTGTGCTTCATGGGCTTTCCCATGAGCTTGTAGTACTGCTTGGCCAGCTTCCAGGCCGTCTCGACCGCCTCGCCGCCGCCAGTGGTGAAGAAGACTTTGTTCAGGTCACCGGGAGCGAAGTCGGCCAACCGGTCGGCCAGCGCGATCGCCGGCGGGTGCGCGTACGACCAGATGGGGAAGAACGCGAGTTCGGAGGCCTGCTTGTACGCGGCTTCTGCGAGCTCGAGCCGGCCGTGGCCGGCCTGCACGACGAAAAGCCCAGCCAGCCCGTCGAGGTAGCTCTTGCCGTTGACGTCGAAGATGCGGGCACCTTCGCCGCGCACGATCGTCGGCACCGGCGCCTGCTCGTAGGAGGAGAGCCGGGTGAAGTGCATCCACAGATGCTCGCGTGCCTTGGCCGAGAGGTCGGCGGCGTCGAACGTCTGCTCGGTTGCCGCGGTGTGAATCGGTGTCGTTGTCATCGTGCGCCCCAGTTGTAGGTCTGTTTGACGAGCTTGAGATAGAGGAAGGACTCGGTACGGACCACGCCCTTGATGGTGCGGATGCGGCCGTTTACCAACCGCAGCAGGTGTTCGTCGTCCTCGACGACGACCTCGACCAGCAGGTCGACCGAGCCGGCGGTGACGACGATGTAGTCGACCTCGTCGATCTTGGCCAACTCGTCGGCGATCGCCTCGACATCGCCGCTGGCCGAGATGGCGATCATCGCCTGGCGGGCGAACCCGAGCTGCATCGGGTCGGTGACCGCCACGATCTGCATCACGCCGCTGTCGGTGAGCTTCTGCACCCGTTGCCGCACGGCGGCTTCGGACAGGCCGATGGCCTTGCCGATCGTCGAGTACGGCCGGCGCCCGTCTGCCTGCAACTGCTCGATGATCGCCTTGCTGACGTCGTCCGGCGCGGCGCGCCCGGTGCTCCGAGTCATGCCTGCAGCCTCTCTCATTTCAACCCGGAATGCAAACGAATCCGCTGTTTTCCTATCCTAGGACGACGTTATTGCTTGTTGAGACAAGCTATTACGACGAATATCGTTGTCAGCCAGACGGGATGGCGGTGGGCAGGGGGCCGTCGTCGGGGACCAGTGTGGGGGTGTCCTTGTTCAACGTCTCGCCCTTGAAGAACGCCGGTGCCCGCAGCCGCCAGAGCACCATCAGGACGATGCCGATCAGGAAGGTGCCCACCCCGAGCACGAAGACTCCGCCGATCTGCCAGTGCGGCGGG